>CAYRBQ010000260.1:0-5958 GCA_964422305.1 uncultured Reyranella sp.
CCTCGATGCTGGCGCGGTGCTCGATCAGGCTCTCGACGCCTCCCAGCGAGGTCGCCCGCTTCCAGAGCTCGACCCGCGCGGCCGTCGCGATCGCCGCGCGCTCGCCGCCCTTCACCCGCACCGACAGCATGCCGCCGAAGCCGCCCGTCATCTGGCGCGACGCCGCAGCATGGCCGGCGAAGGAAGGCAGGCCGGGATAGAGCACCTCGGCCACCATGGGATGGGCGGCGAACCTCTCGGCCAGCATCTGCGCGGAGCGGCAGGCCCAGGCCACGCGCGGGAAGAGCGTGCGCATGCCGCGCATCAGCAGCCAGGCCTCGGTCTGGCCGAGGATCGTGCCGAGCTGCGCGCGGATGGTGCGGAGCTTCGCCCAGTGCGCATCGTCGCGCGCACCGACCAGGGCGCCGGCGATGATGTCGGAGTGTCCGTTGAGGTACTTGGTGGCCGAATGCATGACGATGTCGGCGCCATGCTCGATCGGCCGTGTCAGCACCGGCGTGGCCACCGTCGAGTCGACGCCGAGCAGCGCGCCCGCCTTGTGGGCGATTTCGGCGACGGCGGCGATGTCGCTGACCGCCCAGGTCGGGTTGGCCGGGGTCTCCAGCCACACCAGCTTGGTCCGGACGGGCTTCACCGCCTGGACGAAGGCGTCGGTCCGGTCGCCGTCCACGAACTCGACCTGGAGGCCCCAGTTCGTGGCGAAGGTCAGCAGCCAGTTGCGCAGCGACCAGTACATGACCTTGGGCGCCACGACGTGGTCGCCGGGCGAGAGGGCCAGGAAGCAGGCGGTCGCCGCGCTCATGCCGGAGGAGAAGACCAGGGCCTTGGCGCCACCCTCGAGGGCGGCCAGTGTCGCCTCTGCCTGGTCGAAGGTCGGATTGTCGGCGCGGGCATAGATGCGGCCGGAGCGGTACCCGTTGTCCTCGTCACGAAGGTATGTGCTCGCCATGTGAATCGGCGGCACCACGGCCTTTGTCACCGGGTCGACCCAGCCCATGGCTTGGGCGGCGAGGGAGGCGGGGGCTGGGCTCTTGTCGGACATCGGGCACCGTGGGCTTGCAATTTTCTTTGCGTCAGATAGGCCCTTATAGCGCATCGGGGCCCTTGAAATGGCGCCGCCGCCTCAGCATGGTCGCGAGTGGGCGATAACAGCCGCCCCGGGGAGTCAGAGCATGGACGGTCAAGCCCTGCTATCGAAGCAGAACAACCCGACCGGTCGCGTCGACCGCGTCGCGCGTACTCGTGAAGCCATCGTCGCGTCGGCCCTCGCCCTGGCCACTTCCGGCCAGGTGGCTCCGATCGTGCGCGACATCGCCCAGATGGCCGGCGTCTCGGCGCGGACGGTGTTCCAGCATTTCGCCGACACTGCCGAGCTCTATGTCGCCGTCCTCGGACGTGTCCTGGCATCGCTCGTCGGCGAGGCGCCCGAGCTGGTGGCGACGGCACCGATCGAGGAGCGCATCGCACGGCTGATCAACAAATGTGCCGAGCGCTACGAGCAGCTTCGGCCGATGTGGACGTTCGTCGAGACGCTGCAGCTCCGTTCCACCGAGGCTGCCGACATGGTCTCGCAGGTCTACAGCACCAACAGCGCCAACCTGGCCCAGGCCTTCGCGCCGGAGCTCGGCGCGCTGCCACCCGAGGCACGGCAGCGCGCGCTGACGGCGCTGGCGTTGGCCATCGCGCCCGAAAGCTGGGTCGTGCTGCGCCAGCGGCTCGGCCTGTCGGTCGACCAGGCGCGCGAGGAGCTGGGCTTCGTCGTCAAGTCGGTGTTCGCGGCCGAGGTGGCGCGCCGCTAGCGGCCCGACGGGCGAGCTCCTCGAGCGGGAGGTCGCGCAGGCCGAGCTCGCTCATGTGGGCGACGGTGTTCAGGACGTAGTCAAGATTGCTGCCGGTGGCGCCGTGTCCCTGGCGGATCAGGCGGAGTGCCTTGGCGGCCGGCAGCTTGCCGGCGAACTGCCGGTGCTTGCGGTCGGCGAGGTACACCAGCGCCTCGACGGTACGGCCGTCGTCGAGATGGATCGGCCGGACGGTCTCTTCGTAGACGCCGTCATTGTCGATCTCGCGGACCCGGAGATAGGCGCGGACCTCGTCGTACGACTTGGCGGGCAGGCGATGGACGAGGCCGCGGCAGGCCCCGCCCGGCAACAGGCCGAGGATCAGGCCGGGCTTCTGCGGCGTGCCGCGATAGTGCTCCGAGTAGATGCAGAACGCCCGGTGCCAGCCCTGCAGGCGCGCCGGCCTGCTCTCGGGCGTGGCGAAGCCCGGATTCCACATCAGCGAGCCGTAGCCGAAGACCCAGCGTGGCTTGCCCGTGGGAGCAGTCCTGCTCACGCCTGGTGGAGGTGGATCAGCGCGCGGCGAATCTCGCGGGTGCGCGTGAACAGGTCGAACAGCTTGTCGCCCTCGCCCCAGCGGATCGCGCGCTGCAGGTAGAAGAGATCCTCCTGGAAGCGCTGCAGCACCTCGAGCACCGCCTCGCGGTTGTTCATGAACACGTCGCGCCACATGGTGGGATCGGACGCCGCGATGCGCGTGAAGTCGCGGAAGCCGCCGGCGGCGTACTTCAGGACCTCGCTGTTGAGGTGGCCGCCGAGATCGTCGGCCGTGCCGACGATGGTGTAGGCGATGAGGTGAGGCAGATGCGAGGTGATGGCGAGGATGCGGTCGTGGTCGGCCGGGTCGAGCCGGTTGACGTCGCTGCCGAGCGCCTTCCAGAACGCCTCCAGCCTGTCGACCGCTCTGGCATCTTTGCCGGGAAGAGGCGTCAGGATGCACCAGCGACCCTGGAACAGGTCGAGCAGCGCGGCCTCGGGGCCGGAGTTCTCGGTGCCGGCCACCGGATGCGCCGGAACGAAATGCACGCCCTCGGGGATGTGCGGCGCCATGTCGGCGATCACGGTCTGCTTCACCGAACCGACATCGGAGACGATGCAGCCGGACTTGAGCACCGGGGCGATCGCCTGGGTGGCCGCCCCGCAGGCGCCGACCGGCGTGCAGACGATCACCAGGTCGGCATCCCGGGCCGCCGCCGCGAGGTCGGTGCCGCAATGGTCGGCGAGCTTCAGCTTGTTGGCCAGCGCGGCGGTCTCGGCGCTGCGCGTCGCCGCCACGATCGACTTCGCGAGCCCACGCTTGCGCGCCTCGAGCGCGATCGACCCGCCGATCAGGCCGATGCCGATCAGCGCGATCTTGTCGAACATCGGCGCGGTCACTTGGCCGCCACGAAGCGGGCGAGCGACTCGCGCACTGCCTTCACCTCGGTCTCGGTGCCGACGGTGATTCGCAGATGCTCGGGCAGGCCGTAGCCTGCGACCATGCGCGGGATCAGCCCGTCGTTCATCATCCAGGCATTCGCGGCCGCCGCCCGCTCCTTGGAGCCGAAGCCCACCAGCACGAAGTTTCCGACGCTGGGCAGCGGCGCGAGCCCGAGCTTGGCGAGCTCGGCGCTGAGCCAGGGCAGCCAGATGTCGTTGTTGGTGCGGCTGGCGTCGGTGTGGGCGATGTCTTCCAGCGCCGCGATGCCCGCCGCCTGCGCCGCCAGGTTGACGTTGAACGGCTGGCGGAAGCGGCTCATCACGTCGACGATCGCCGCCGGTGCGTACATCCAGCCCAGCCGCAGCCCGCCCAGCCCGAAGATCTTGGAGAAGGTGCGCGTCATGACGACGTTCTCGGCCTGGTCCACCAGTTCGACGCCCGACTCGTAGTCGTTCTTGCTGACGTACTCGGCATAGGCCGCGTCGATCACCAGCAGCACGTCCTTCGGCAGCCCGGCGTGCAGGCGGCGCACGTCGTCCTTGGTGACATAGGTGCCGGTCGGGTTGTTCGGGTTGGCGAGGCAGACCACGCGCGTCTTGCTCGTCACCTTGGCCAGCATCGCATCGACGTCGGCGCGGTAGTTGTTCTCCGGCGCTGCGACCGGCGTCGCGCCGACGCCCAGCGCGTTGATGGGATACATCAGGAAGCCGTGCTGGCTGTAGAGCAGCTCGTCGCCCGGGCCGCAGTAGGCGCGGATCAGCAGGTTGAGCAACTCGTCGGAGCCCGCGCCGCAGACGATGCGCTGGGCGTCGAGGCCGAAGCGGCGGCCGATCGCGGCACGCAGCTTCTCCGAGCCGCCGTCGGGATAGCGGTGCAGCTCCGACGCGATCTTGGTGTAGGCCGCCATCGCCTTGGGCGAGGGGCCGAGCGCGCCTTCGTTGGACGACAGCTTGGCGATCGTCTCCTTGCCGTCGACCGAGTCCTTGCCCGGCACGTAGGGCGCGATCTTCATGATGCCCGGACGCGGGGTGAGCGCGCTCATGGCAGTCTCCCGTTAGAGTTCAGGTCACGGCCGGGCGTCGGCCGGCACTGCGTAGGCGCCGATCGCCGCGACGCGACCGTTTTCGAGGCCCAGTGCCGCTTCGAGTTCGCGCAGGCGTGGGTCGTCGTCGGCGATCACGCCCGGCAGTTCGACGAGATAGTGATGCACGCCGGCCACGACCTGGTCCAGCGCCGAGGTGAAGGCGGGCAGGCCGGCCTTGGCGACGGCCGCGGCGATGCGGTCGCGGCTGAGGCCGTTGCTCGATTCGACCGAGATCAGCGCGCGGTCCTCGCCGCTCGGCTCGGCCTCGATGCGGGCCAGCACGAAGGCCGAGATGCCGCGCGCGCGGGCGTTCGGCATGGCGAGGAAGGGCAGGCGGGCCACGACGTTGGGCAGGGTCGCGTCGCTGCCGGCGAGCAGCGGCCACCACGGTGCGGAGTCGGCCTCGATCGGGGCCGGCACGACGCCGATCGTCTGCGGGCCGGCGCGGACGGCGGCCAGCACCTGGGCCGGCGTGTCGTGCGCCACGAACGGGATCTGGCAGCCGAAATGATCGCGCGCGAGGTCCCAGTAGCCCGGCTGGTCGACGGGGCGGCAGATCGCGATCTTGAGGCCGGGCGTCTGGATCAGCGTGAAGGCGCTCATCATCTCGCGCCACATGCGGTAGACCGCGCCCGCCGGGAACGAGCCGTCGTGCGTTGCGAGGCGTTCGCGCATGACTTGCGCTTCGCGGCCCGGCCTGAGCGCCAGCCCGCCCGAGGGCTTGGTGGCCGAGATCTGGCCCACCACGTCCGCGCGACGACGGATCAGGCCGTGCAGGTCCTTGTCGAGGGCGTCGATTTCCTTGCGCAAGCTGTCGAGACTGGGAGCGGCCATAAACCCGGATTTTCCTGTGCGCGAGGGGCGTACTACGGCAGGCCGGCCTGCGTAAAGGCCGTCGCGTGCAACGCTCTTGCGCGTCGCGGCCTTCGCTCGTATAGAGCCTCACCGTGGAATTTGAGCCGACCGGCTTGCGGCCACGTTAAACACCGCTAAAAGGTCGGAGCGCTCGAAAAAGCCCCCGACTTCGGTCGGGGGCTTTTCGTTTGAGGAACCGGTGCTCGACGACCTCACAGATGCCGAACGCAAGGCGCTCGCCCAGTGCCGCCACGCGGTCCTGGGAACGGAGCGCCCGCTGCGCCTCGACTGCGGCGTCGATCTCGGCCCCTATCGCGTGGCGTACCAGACCTACGGCGAGCTGAACGCGGCCAGGAGCAACGCCGTCCTGATCTGCCATCCGCTGACCTGCGACCAGTTCGTCGCCGAGACGCATCCCGTCACCGGCAAGGAGGGCTGGTGGGAGAGCCTCATCGGGCCGGGCAAGGTTCTCGATCCGGCGCGCTACCACATCATCTGTGTCAACGTGCTTGGCCACTGCATGGGCACGACCGGCCCGCAGGCGCGCGATCCCGCGAGCGGCAAGCCGTGGAACCTCAACTTCCCGGTCGTGACCATCGCCGACATGGTGCGCGTGCAGGCGGCCCTCCTCGACCATCTCGGCATTCCCGATCTCTTCTGCGTCATCGGTGGCTCGATGGGCGGCATGCAGGTGCTGGAATGGGCCGCGAGCTATCCGCGCCGCGTCTTCTCGGCGGTGCCGATCGCCTGCGCGGCGCACC
>CAYRBQ010000261.1:0-5940 GCA_964422305.1 uncultured Reyranella sp.
CGCGCGCCGTCGGCGTCGACCGCCTCCCAGGCATGGACCTGGCCCTCGCGCGCCTCGATGCGGTCGAGACAGGCCTCGACGAGATCGCGGGCCTTGAGCCGCTTGTCGGCCATGCGGCGCACGGCCTCGCTGGCCGACAGCCTGTTCGGCGATTTCGCCATGCGTTCTTCCCCCTCGTTGCTCGTTCGGCGCATGATGGCCGAGCCCACAATGGAAAGGTAGCCCATGCTCGACGATCCGCCGCTGCTCACGATCAAGGCTTCCTTCACGCGGCCCGACCCGGCCAAGGTGGCGGCGCTGAAGGGCGCGCAGACCTCGCACCTGGTCGACGCCATGGACGGCCGCGGTGCGCTCGACTGGACGATCAAGCCCTGCGACCCGGCCAACGCGTCGTTCGCCGGCGTCGCCGTCACCTGCCACGCCTATCCCGCCGACAATCTCGCGCTGTTCGGTGCCATGGAGATCGCCGGGCCGGGCGACGTCATCATGTGCGCCAACGATTCCTACCGGCTGACCGCGCTGGTCGGCGACCTGGTGGCCGGCATGATGAAGAATGCCGGCCTCGCCGCCCTGGTGACCGACGGTCTGGCCCGCGACCGGGCGGGCATCGTGGCTTCAGGCCTGCCGCTCTTCTGCGCCGGCATCGTGCCCAACTCGCCGGCCAAGAACGGCCCCGGCAGCGTCGGCCTGCCGATCACCATCGGCGGCGTCCCGGTCAGTTCGGGCGACGTGGTCGTGGGCGATGCGGACGGCGTGGTGGTGGTCCCGCAGGCGATCCTCGACGCCACCGTCAAGCGCCTGAAGGAGGTCCAGGCGGCCGAGGTGAAAGCCGAGGCGGCAGTCAAAGCCGGTGCTAAGATGACGGCCGGCGCGGCGGCGTTGCTCAAGTCCCCGCGCGTGCTCCGTCTATAGGAGGCGTCATGCCCCAGGGTCTGCCGTTCAAGGTCCAGAAGCTCGGCCACGCCGTGGTCAATGTCAGCGACCTCGAACGATCCAAGCGTTTCTATACCGAGGTGCTGGGCTTCAAGGTCTCCGACGTCTACGGCCCCGACATGATGCCGGGCGGCATGGTCTTTCTTCGTTCGAACGGTGATCATCACTGCCTCGCGCTGGTCGGCGGCGCGCCGGCGGCGGACAAGGCCGCGCGAACGCTCCATCATCTCGCCTTCGAGCTCGCCACGCTCGACGAGGTGTTTCGCGCCCGCGATCACCTGAAGGCGCACGATGCCAGGATCGTTTTCGAGGGCCGCCGCCGCGCCGGCTGCCAGGTCTCTGTCGAGTTCCTCGATCCCGATGGCCATCATCTCGAGCTCTACTGGGGCGTCGACCAGATCGGCTCCGACGATCGCGCCCGGCCCTCAGAGGAATGGCGGCAGACCATGACGCTCGAGGACGCCGTGCGCATCGCGCCGCCGGGCCAGGACACCACGCTTCACGACCCCAGCCTGAAGGCACGCATCCATGACTGAGAGCCTCACGTTCCAAGATCGCATGTTTCACGACGGCAACCGCCGCCTGCAGGACCAGTTCGACAGCCGCCGCATCGCCGACCGGCTGGTCGAAAAGCTGACGCGGGTCGCCTTCTCCGACGGCGACCGCGCCTTCATCGAGGGCGCGATGTTCTTCTTCCTGGCGACATCCGACGATCGCGGCCGGCCCGACTGCTCCTTCAAGGGCGGCACGCCGGGCTTCGTGCGGATCGTGGGCGCCGACGAGCTGGCGTTCCCGGACTACGACGGCAACGGCATGTTCAAGAGCCTGGGCAACATCTCGGTCAATCCGTCGGTCGGCATGCTGTTCATCGACATGGGCGAGAAGCCGCGCCGACTGCGTGTCAACGGCGAGGCGACCGTCAGCAGCGACGATCCGCTGATGAAAAGCTTTCCCGGCGCACAGCTTCTGGTGAGGGTGAAGGCCCGGGCGATCTTTCCCAACTGTCCACGCTACATCGTGACACCCGGCACGACCGAGCCTTCGCAGTATGCGCCGCGGCCCGGGCACGAACCTCCCGAACCAGCCTGGAAGGGCTTCGACGACTTCAAGGATTACGTGCCGCCGCGGCGGCCGACCACTTAAGGTTTCTTCCCGGCGCCGCTCACCTGGAACGCCCGGACGGCGAGGGCCGCGACGAGGCCGGTGAGCGCGATGCCGCAGAAGCCGATCAGGACAGAAATCGTGCGCGTCAGCACTCCGGTGGGCGCGAGATCGCCGTAGCCCACGGTGAGTCCGGTGATGAAGGCGAAGTAGATGCCGGCGCCGATGCCCCAGCCTTCCACGAGTCCCACGACGGTGCCGAGCAGGGCCTGAAGCACGAGCAGCCCGAGGAAGACCGGCCAGCAGATCTGCAGGCCTTCCCAGAGGGCACGCCAGTAGGCGTGGTGTCTCTCGCGGGGTGTGCGGTCGGGCACTCAGCGCGCCGTGAGAGGCTGGTAGAGCAGGATAACGCCCTGTGCGGCGGGCAATGCCGTCAGTTCGGTGCCGCGTCGCGTGTCCCGCCATACTTTCGGCGTCGCCTGTTCGTCGACCGGCGTGCCGTGGATGCCACGCAGCAGGTTCACCAGCAGGCCTATGTCACCGCCCGGGAAATAGACGACCGTCTGGTTCAGCTTGTCGCCGGCGAAGGCGAACGACGCGCTGGCCGGCATGCCGATCATGGTGAGGCCTTCGACGAGGCGGGATGGCGCGACCCCACCCGGAGGCGTGGCGCAGGCCGGCGCATCGGCGCGGCAGGGCGCCATGCGGCCGCCGCTCGCCGAGGCGAGCTGCGACTCGGTCATTCCCCATTCGGCGTATTGCCACCACGCATGGGCCGGCACCGAACCGGCAGCACTCAGCACGACTGCAAGCAACAACGCGCGCATGCGACTCTCTCCCCTGTCGGCGGAGAAATAGCGCGAATACCGGCCGCGGGGAAATCTTGATACGATGGCAACGGGGGAGAGAGCGATGAAGATCCTGCGCACCATCCTGTCGGAAGCGCCGCTCGCGTGGCTGCTGTTCGCCGTGCCGATCGCCGCCTGGGTGCATCATGCGCGGCCAGACTCGCCGCTGCTCGTCTTCCTCCTGGCCTGCCTCGCCATCGTGCCGTTGGCCGGTTTGCTTGGTGTCGCGACGGAGAAACTCGCGGCGCGTACCGGCGAGGGGATCGGTGGATTCCTGAATGCGACGCTGGGCAACGCCGCAGAGCTGATCATCGCCCTGGTGGCGCTGAAAGCCGGCATGCTCGATGTCGTGAAGGCGTCCCTCACCGGTTCGATCATCGGCAACCTGCTGCTGGTGCTGGGTGCGTCGTTCCTGGCAGGTGGCCTCAAGTTCAAGGTCCAGAGCTTCGCCACCATCGGCGCGCGCACGCAGATCGGCATGATGGCGCTTGCCGCCATGGCGATCCTGGTGCCGTCGGTCTTCGCCGCCACCAAGACGGGCGAGCTCGCGAGCCGTTCGGTATCGTTCAGCGTGATCGTGTCGGTGATCCTGCTGGTGGTCTATGTCTGCAGCATCGTCTTCACCCTGCGCACCCACGCCGACCTGTTCCACGGCGAGGAAGCCGCTGGCGACGCGGAAGCCCACGGCACGCCCTGGTCTATGGGACTTTCGGTGAGCGTGATGGCCGCCGTCACGGTCCTGATCGTCTGGATGAGCGAGATCCTGGTCGCCACCGTGGAGCAAGCCTCGCATGCGATGGGGCTTTCGAGCCTGTTCGTCGGCGTCGTAGTCGTGGCGATCGTCGGCAATGCTGCCGAGCACAGCACCGCCATCCTGGTGGCGATGCGCAACCGCATGGAGATGGCGGTCAGCATCGCCATCGGCAGCAGCACGCAGATCGCGCTGTTCGTGGCGCCGCTGCTGGTGCTGCTCAGCCTCTGGATCGCGCCGGCGCCGCTCAGCCTCGCCTTCTCCGGTGTCGAGGTCTTCCTGGTGATGGCCGCGACCTTCGTCGCCTCGATCCTGATCGTCGGTGGCAAGTCGACCTGGTTCACCGGCGTCCAGCTCATCGCGATGTACGTGATCATGGCGGTGACCGTCTTCGCGATCCCGGCGTGAGGCGCGCGCTGGCCACGGCGACGCTGCTGCTGGCCGCATCTCCGGCGGTCGCGGACGAGGGCGGCGCGAGCGTCTGGCTGCCCGGCCAGTTCGCGAGCTTCGCCGCCGTGCCGGGCGATCCGGGCTTCTCGCTCGAGGCGATGTTCTTCACGCGGCGCGCCAGCGCCACGGCCGGCACGGATTTCTCCCGTGGCGGCGGCATCCTGGCCGGCCTGAACGTCAGCGAGCAGTATCTCTTTCTGACGCCGACCTACACGGTCGAGCAACCTGTTCTGGGCGGCCAACTCGCGCTCGGCGTCACCTTCTCTTTGGGGCGCGCCGATAGCGGCGTATGGGGCGTCCTCACCGGCCCCGGCGGCAACTCGATCTCGGGCGCCGCCAGCGACAGCGCCACCGGCATCAGCGACACCTATCCGATCGCTTCACTGAAATGGCAGCGCGGCGACCACAACTTCATGACCTACGTCATGGGGAGCGCCCCCACGGGCACCTACGATCCCAACCGGCTCGCCGGCGTCGGCATCGGCCATTGGGCGATCGACGGTGGCCTCGGCTACACCTACATGCCGGCCTCGGGTTTCGAGATCTCGGTGACGGCGGGCCTCACCTACAATTTCATCAACCCCCAGACCGGCTACCAGAGCGGCGTGGACGGGCACATCGACCTCGGCACCTCGTGGTCGTTCAGCGACTCGCTCTATGTCGGCGCGGTCGGCTACCTCTACAACCAGCTGAGCGCCGACACCGGGGCCTACGCCCGGCTGGGCGGGTTCCAGTCGCGCGTCGCCGGCGCCGGCCCGCAGATCGGATGGTCGTTCGCGGCGGGCGGCCTCGCCGTCGACGTGAACCTGCGCGGCTACAAGGAGTTCGCGGCCCAGAACCGGCCCGAGGGCTGGAACGCCTACCTGACGCTGTCGCTCTCGGCCGCGAAGAAACCGGGAGGCTGACCCGCGTGCTAGGCTTCATCCATCGCCACCTCGATCCATCGGAGAGCCTGCTCGAGATCCTGTTCGGGCTGATCATGGCGCTCACCATGACCGCGGGCGCGCGCCTGCTCACTGCGCCGTCGGAACTCAACGCGGTCGAGCTGGCGGTGGCACTGCTCGGCTGCAACGTCGCCTGGGGCGTGATCGACGCCGCGTTCTATCTGCTGGGCGCGCGTTTCAACCGCAACCGGCGCCTGGTGTTCATCCAGCGGCTGCAGCAGGCGGCCGACCAGCACGAGGCCGTCAGGCTGGTCCGCGAGGAGTTCGATCTCGAAGGCGAGCCCGAGATGCTTGCGGAGGACCGGGAAGGTTTCCACCGGTCGCTCACGCTGATGTTCCGGTACGCCAGGGTGAAGAGGTCACGTCTGCTGCCGGGCGATTACGTCGCGGCCGGGATCATCTGCGCCCTGGTCTCGCTGACCGCGCTGCCGGGCCTGATCCCGCTGCTGCTGACCGCCGACACGGTGCTGGCGCTGCGCATCGCCAACGGCCTGCAGGTCGGGCTGCTGCTGCTGATCGGCTATTGCTGGGCGCAGTATTCGGGAACGAACCCATGGCGCGCCGCCGTGCTGATCGGGCTGCTCGGCGTCGCGCTGGTTCTGGTGGCGGTCGCCCTGGGCGGCTGACTCAGCCCTTCGGCGCCGTCTTGGTGCCGCCCATCATGCCCTTGATCTTCTCGCGGGCGCGCTGGAAGGCGACGTAGAGGCCCGGGATCACGAAGATGCCGAGGCAGGAGGCGGCGATCATGCCGCCGAACACCGCCGTGCCGACGGCGCGCTGGGTCGCGGCGCCGGCGCCCGACGAGATCACCAGCGGCACCAGGCCGAGGATGAAGGCGAACGATGTCATCATGTCGGCGCGGTAGCGAAGTCCGGGCGGCGGGGTGGCGGCGGGCACGTCATCGGCGCCGTTC
>CAYRBQ010000262.1:0-5931 GCA_964422305.1 uncultured Reyranella sp.
CGGGCAGAAGCCGTTCAGGCAGGAGAAGTCCTTGTTGCAGTTGCTCTGGTCGATCTGGCGCTTGCGGCCGAGCTCGGTCTCGAGCGGCTTGACCGACACGCAATTGCTCTTCTCCGAGCAGTCGCCGCAGCCTTCGCAGACCGCGTCGTTGATCACCACGCGCTTGGCCGGATCGGGGAAGGTGCCGCGCTTGCGGCGGCGGCGCTTCTCGGCGGCGCAGGTCTGGTCGTAGACGATGACGGTGAGGCCCGGGATGTCGCGCAGTTCGCGTTGCACGGCGTCGAGCTCGTCGCGATGGCGGATCGTGACGCCGTGTGCGAAGCCGGCGTTCATCGGGTACTTGTCCGGCTCGTCGGTGACGACGACGACTCGCTTTGCGCCCTCGGCCTCGACCTGCCGCGTGATCTCTGGAACCGTCAGCGGGCCGTCGTGCGGCTGGCCGCCGGTCATGGCGACCGCGTCGTTGAACAGGATCTTGTAGGTGATGTTGACGCCGGCGGCGGCCGACTGGCGGATCGCCATCAGGCCGGAGTGGTAGTAGGTGCCGTCGCCCAGGTTCTGGAAGATGTGCTTGTCGGAATGGAACGGTGCCTGGCCGATCCAGCCCACGCCCTCGCCGCCCATGTGGGAGATCAGCGAGGTGCGGCGTTCCGGCATCCAGATCGCCATGCCGTGGCAGCCGATGCCGGCCATCGCGCGGCTGCCTTCGGGCACGCGCGTCGAGGTGTTGTGCGGGCAGCCCGAGCAGAAGAAGGGTGTGCGTGCCACCTTGGGCGGCGGCGCGGCGAGCAGCTTCTCCTTGGCCTCGAGGCGGGCCAGGCGCTGGCGCAGTTCGGGCGAATCGCCCTGATGCTTCATCAGGCGGTTGGCGATCACCATGGCGACGCCGGTGGGCGTCAGCTCGCCCTCGCTCGGCAGGATGATGCGCCCTGTCTCGTCGGCCTTGCCGATGACCAGCGGCCGCCGATCGGCCGGGGCATTGTAGAGGATGCGGACGAGCTGGTCCTCGAGGTTGGAGCGCTTCTCCTCGACGACGATCACCTCCTGCAGGCCTTCGGCGAAGCGCCGCGCGCCGTCCACCTCGAGCGGCCAGGTGACGCCGACCTTGTAGAGACGGATGCCGAGCGCCTTGGCGATCTCCTCGTCGATGCCGAGATCCTCGAGCGCCTGGCGCGTGTCGAGATAGGCCTTGCCGGTCGTCATGATGCCGATGCGCGGCCGCGGCGGCTCTATCACGGTCCGGTCGAAGCGGTTGGCCCGCACGAAGGCGGCCACCGCCGCCATCTTCGGTCCGTGCAGGCGCTTCTCGGCTTCCAGCGGCGGATCCGGGTTGCGGATGCCGAGACCGCCCGGCGGAAGCTGGAAGTCGGTCGGCATGACGATCTGGATGCGCTCGGGATCGACCCATACCGAGGCGCCGCTTTCGACCGTCTCGGAGATCGCCTTGAAGCCCACCCAGCAGCCGGAGTAACGCGACAGCGCGAAGCCCAGGATGCCGAAGTCGAGATATTCCTGAACGGTCGCCGGATTCACGACGGGGATCATCGCGGCGGAGAAGACCTGCTCGCTCTGGTGCGGCAGGGTCGAGGATTGGCAGCCATGATCGTCGCCCGCCAGCGCGATGACGCCGCCGTGGGCTGAGGTGCCGGCGGCATTGCCGTGCTTCAGCACATCCATCGAGCGATCGACGCCGGGACCCTTGCCGTACCAGATGGAAAAGACGCCATCGACCTTGGCGCCCGGGAACAGGTTGGTCTGCTGGGTGCCCCACACCGCTGTTGCGGCGAGATCCTCATTGAGGCCGGGCTGGAAGTGGATGTTGTTCTCTTTCAGGTAGCGTTTCGCCGTCCAGAGCGCGTTGTCGTACATACCGAGCGGCGAGCCGCGGTAGCCGGAGATGAAGCCACCCGTGTTGAGACCGGCGGCAAGATCGCGCTGCCGCTGCATCATCGGTAGGCGCACCAGCGCCTGGATGCCCGTCATGTACACGCGGCCCTTGCCGAGCCGGTAGCGGTCCTCGAGCGCATAGTCGCCGAACACGAGAGGAACAGGATTGACGGCGGTGGTCATGACGGACAGCCCTCCGAAGCGGCGGCCTAAACGGGCGTTTATTCGTCGACAGCATAGCGGGCGGAAGGACGGTCGGGGAAGGCTGTGCGGCCTGTCGGGCGGCAAGAGTTTCGCATCCTTCCGGGGCGTTGCACCGGGAGCCACCGTGCATGCCGGGAGGCAGCCATGGGCTACAGGACCATACTCGTTCATTGTGACGCCACGCGCGGAACGGCGGTCCGGCTTGCTGTCGCCGTCGATCTGGCCCGGCGTTTCGAGGCGCATGTCGTCGGTCTTCATGTGCGCCAACCCTTCCAGGCGCCGGTGTTCAGCGACGCCATCTCGGCACTGGATACGCTCTACGCGACCTATGCCAAAGCGGCCCGTGCCGACGAGGCCGAGGCCAAAGCGAGGTTCGACGAAGTGGTGGCGGGCCACAGCCACTCCTGCGAGTGGCGAGCCGTCGACGGCATCGTCGAAAGCACCTTGGTCGACGCCTCCCGGTTCGCCGATCTGCTCGTCATCGGCCAATACGATCCCGAGGCACCCGCCTCGGCGACCTCGTCCGATCTCGTCGAGCGAGTGGCCATGGCGAGCGAACGACCGAGTCTGATCGTGCCGTACATCGGGGCCAGTCAGGCGCCGGGCAATCACGTCATGATCTGCTGGAACGGCAGTCGCGAGGTGGTGCGGGCAGCCACCGGTGCGCTGCCTGTCCTGAAGCGAGCGGAGAAGGTCAGCCTGCTCCTCGTCGATGCCAGGAAAATGTCAGCCGTGCCCGAGCCCGCTGCCGATGTCACCCGCTGGCTGGAGCGGCACGGGATCAAGGTCGCCGTTCACCACGACAGTTCCGACGGCTCCGATATCGGCGGCGTGCTGCTATCGCGTGCCGCCGACCTCGGCGTTGACTTGATCGTCATGGGCCTCTACGGCCATTCGCGGATGCGCGAGCTGGTCCTCGGCGGCGCAAGCCGGACGCTGCTCGCCAGCATGACGGTGCCGCTGCTGGTCGCACACTGAAGCGACCGAGGCCTTAGTTCGTCGGACGCTTGCCTGCCTTGTAATCGGCGATCTTGGCCTTGAGCGTGCGGTACTCGGCGCAGCCGAAGGTGCAGAGCTGATCGAGCCGCGCCAGATTCTGCTCGGCCGCGGGCAGTTGTCCGAGGATCAGGTATGCCGTGCCGGCATATTCGAGCGCGCCGATGTGGCGAGGATCGATGGCCAGCGCCTGTTGGTAGTACTGCAGCGAGGCCTGTGCGTTGCCCGAACTGCGCGTGGCGAAGCCCATCAGGTTGTAGGCGTCGGCGTTCTTCGGATCCTTCTGAACAACCTGCTGCAGGAGCGGCAGCGCGTTCTGGTAGTCACGGGCCTCGATCATCGCCTTGGCGCGCGTGAAGTTGGGATCGACCTGCTTTGCCGGGGTCGTCTCCATGCTGCCCCCACCTCCACCCGCGGCCAGAACGGGCATCGAAAACGCAAGAGCTGCTGCCATCATGGTCGCGAACAATGTAGGGCGCATGGGTCTACCTCCTCGAGGGTGACGATTGTTGCCTGCAACCATGGTCGGGCAACGAAAATCTTATGACAATGGCGTGAGGTCGGTTGCACGGGCGAGGGCACGCACGGCAAGGCGACCCTGGCGCCCGCGGATTTCCACCTCGTGGCGCGGCGCCTCCTTGAGCATCACACCGGCAGTGTCGAGCAGCTCCTGGGAAACGACAAGCTCGACGGCAAAATCCTTGGTGAGCGATTCGAGCCGGCTCGCCGTGTTCACCGTATCGCCGATCGCCGTGATCTGGGCCGCGCGCTCGTAACCCATCTCGCCCACGATCGCCGGGCCGGCATGCAGGCCGATGCCGATTCGCAGCGGCAGGTCGAGGTCGCCCGACAGCGCCTCGTTGAGATCGTCGAGGGCGAGCGCCATGCGCCGCGCCGCATCGAGCGCCTGCCGGCAGGCGACCTGCGGCTCGCTATTGAGTCCGAATATCGCCATCACGCCATCGCCGATGAACTTGTCGAGCCGGCCGCCCGCCGCCTCGATCGCCTGCCCGGTGGCGCGGAAATAGCGGTTGAGCAGAAAGACGACATCGTAGGGCAGCTTGCCTTCTGAGATCGAGGTGAAGCCTCTGATGTCGGCGAACAGGAGGGCGACATAGTGTTCACCTCCATGCGCCTGGGGCTGGCGACGGTAGGCTTCGACGGGTCCGGCGCCTGCCGGCAGCAACGGCGTGACGCGATAGTGTCCGGGAGGAGGCCGGAGCTGGCAGGCGAGGCGCACGTTGGCGGGGGCCCCGACACGCGCCAGCACCTTGGCCTCCTCGGTAGAGGCAGCGGGCAGCCGTCCGCGATCGTCGCCGCCGATGCGGACGCGGCAGGTCGAGCAGCGTCCGCGACCGCCGCATACCGAGGCATGCGGAATGCCGGCGATGCGGCTCATCTCGAGAATCGTGAGGCCCGCCGGCTGGGTGACGCTCCTGCGTTCGCCGTAGTCGAGCCGCACGACGCCTGCCCGTCGTTCCCACAGGTCGCGCAACGGCCGGGCGGCAAGCGCCATCACGAGAAATACGAGCGCCCCGATCTCGAGATGGCGGGCGGTTGCGTAGAGGTTGTCGACCTGGTCTGGCTTGGGGATATGCGCACGCTCGAACAGGGCCTCGAGGAAGCCCGGGCGTTGCGCAAGATCGGCCACGTCGCGCAGTGCTATGGCGGCGCCGGTGATCCCCGCGACGGGCACCAGCAGCGCGAAGGCGTAGAGATACGGTAACCAGTCACGATACCAGGGTTTCAGGCGCCAGGCGAAATGCAGGCCGATGCAGGCATGCAGCCACACCACGAACGGCAGCGAGAACTGGCGTGCGATGCCTTCCCAGCCGCCCGCGACGAGCGAACCGAGAACCCACGGGTAACCGGCGTTCACGCCGTAGAGCTCGTGGGCAAGCCGCGTGCCGACAATGTGGATGGTGGCAAGCGGCACCACCAGGATGCCGAGTATCCACTGCGCCCATTCCCACCGCGAGAGTCGAAGCGCGCGTCGCCGGTAAAGCGACCAAAGGGCGAGGAAGAAGTGCCCGAACAGCGCGCCGTAAAGGACGATCTGTCCGAGCGGATTGTGCCAGATGAATACGAACCAGACTCGACCCGCTTCGAGGACGCGCAGCGAGATCAGGCCGAGCGCGTGGTTGAGCAGATGCGTGACGACATAGAAGAAAAGGACGTAGCCCGACCAGAGGCGAAGCCGTCCGATCATGGCGTCATTTCAGCAGCGGCAGAACCGCTTCGGGTGGCCGGCCGACCGTGCCGCGCCCACCCTTCACGACGACGGGACGTTGCAGCAGGACCGGATGCGCGACGATCGCCTTCACGATGTCGGCCTTCGTGAGGTCGGCTTTCCTGAGCTTGAGTGCCTTGAACTCAGCCTCGCCGTCGCGGATCAGCTCCTTCGGGTCGCCGCCGACCTGGTCGAGCAGCTTCTCGACTTCCGCCTTGCTCGGCGGCTCTTTGAGGTACTCGCGAATCTTGGGTTCCACACCCTTGCTCTTCAAGAGCTCGAGCGTCTGCCGCGACTTGCTGCAGCGTGGGTTGTGCCAGATCGTTACGGTCATCTTTTTTCCCTGCATCGAACCATGGCGGGTGGCTCACGCTTCGTCCAGAGCAGCGGGGTCCTTGGCGTCGACGATCCTGCGGGCAAGGTCGAAGGCGAAGCCTGCCCGCGCCATCGAGGCGAGATCGCGCACCCTGTGCTCGTCGCGGTCCTTGGCGCGATACGGTCCGAGCCGTCGGCGCCGGGCGTAGGCCACGGCGGCCTTGAACTCGCGCTGTGCCGGATCGGTGCCGAGTTCGTCGTCGAGCGCAGTCATCGCACCGGCGACGACGTCGCTGTCG
>CAYRBQ010000263.1:0-5890 GCA_964422305.1 uncultured Reyranella sp.
GTAGGCCGAGCAGAGGCAGATGTTGCCGCTCATGCGTTCCCTGATCTCGCCGGGCGTCGCCTGAGGCGTGGCGAGGAGGTCCGTGGCTGCGGCAGACGGCATGCCGCCCCTCATCTCGGCCAGCATCGCGATCGCCGAGCAGATCTGCCCGGGCGTGCAAAAGCCACACTGGAAGCCATCGTGCTTCAGGAAGGCCTGCTGCACCGGGTGCAGCTCCGCGCCGCTGTCGAGCCCTTCCACGGTGGTAATTCGATCTCCCTCCCGCATCACCGCCAAGGAAAGGCAGGAGTTCATCCGCACACCGTTGACCAACACCGTGCAGGCGCCGCACTGGCCGTGATCGCAGCCTTTCTTGGTGCCGGTGAGCTGCAGATGGTCGCGCAGGGCGTCGAGCAGGGTCGTACGCGGGTCGACCGAGAACTCACGCGGCTGGTCGTTGACCGTCAGACGGATCTTCAATGAACCGGAGGGTGGGGAACTGTCGCGCGCACCGGCGGGCTGTGCAGCGGGTTCGCGACCGAACACGGCGGTGAGAAGCGATGCCATGGCCAGCACACGGCGACTGATGGCGGGAGGGATGTCGTTCATCCCAAACGAACGGCGGATGGAGGCAATGCGTTGCAACGAGTCGGGGCGTGCCCCGTTCACCTGCGGACGCCGCAAGCGGATAGCCTGGGTCGGCGTCGTGGGGCCGAGCCGTCGTGGGGCCGAGCCTGAGCTGCCCGATCATTCCTGCGAGGAGAGCCCGCCTTTGAGACGAGATCGTCTCGCAAACTATCGAGCAATGCGCGACTTCAGCCTGACGGATGAGCCGTCGGGAACCGCGGCGGTCGCGAAGTCGGAGCAGTTGCGGTTCGTCGTTCAACGGCACGACGCGACGCGTCTGCACTACGACTTCCGCCTCGAGCTCGACGGGACCTTCAAGTCCTGGGCGGTCACCAAGGGCCCGTCGTTGGACCCCGCGGTCAAGCGCCTCGCGGTGGAGGTCGAGGACCATCCGCTCGACTACGGCGACTTCGAAGGGACCATTCCGGAGGGCCAGTACGGCGGCGGCACCGTGCAGCTCTGGGACCGTGGCTACTGGATTCCCGAAGGGGATCCGCACGACGGGCTGAAGCGCGGCGACCTGAAATTTACACTGGTCGGTGAAAGGTTGGAGGGGAGCTGGGTCCTGGTCCGCATGAAGTGGGACCGGAGGGCCCGGAAGGGCTCGAAACGCACGAACTGGCTGCTGATCAAGCATCGCGACAAGGCCGCCCACGAGGGCGATGACGACAAGCTCCTGAAGGATTCCAGGTCGGTCGCATCGGGCCGGACGCTGAAGGAAATCGCGCTGGGCACCGGCCGCGCGCCCAAGCCCTTCATGACCGGCAAGCACCGTTCGGCGGGCGCCGTCTGGGACAGCAAGAAGAAAGGCGGTGGCGATAAGGCCTCCGTGAAGCCGTCCAAGGCGAAGGCCCGCAAGGTGTCCGCCATGCCGCGCTTCGTCGAGCCTCAGCTTTGCAAGCTGGTGGAGCGGGCTCCCGATGGGCCCGGCTGGGCGCACGAGGTCAAGTTCGATGGCTATCGCCTGCAGCTCCGCGTGCAGGACGGCGAGGCGACACTGCGCACGCGCAAAGGACTCGACTGGACAGAGAAATTCGCCGCCATCGCCAAGGTGGCGGCAAAGCTGCCCGACTGCATCATCGACGGCGAGGCGGTGGCCCTCGATCGTCACGGCGCGCCCGACTTCGCGGCTCTGCAGGCGGCATTGTCGGAGGGCAAGTCGCAGGACCTGAACTTCTTCGCCTTCGACCTCCTGTTTGCCGAGGGCGCGGACCTGCGACCACTATCGCTGGAGGACCGCAAGACCCGGCTGAAGGACCTGCTCGACGGGGTGGGAGGCAAGCACGCCAACCTGGCCTACGTCGAGCATTTCGAAACTGGCGGCGATGCCGTGTTGCGTTCGGCCTGCCGCATGCACCTCGAAGGGATCGTGTCGAAGCAGCTCGATGCGCCCTACCATTCCGGCCGCTCCGGAAGTTGGACGAAGGCCAAGTGCCGGGCCGGTCATGAAGTCATCATCGGTGGCTGGGCGATGACGGGCCGGAAGCTGCGGTCCTTGCTGGCGGGTGTCCATTGCGGCGGGGGCAAGGACCGGAAGCTCGTCTATGTCGGCCGTGTCGGTACGGGCTTCGGCGAGGCGGTGATGCGCAAGCTGCTGCCGCGGCTGCGTGAGGTCGAGAGCAAGGCCAGTCCGTTCGCAGCCGGCGCCAGCCCTCCCAAGGAGTCCAACATGCATTGGGCGCGGCCCGAGCTGGTCGCCGAGATCGAATTCGCCGGCTGGACCGGCGACCGCAACATCCGGCAGGCTTCGTTCAAGGGGCTGCGGGCCGACAAGCCGGCCGAGGAGGTCGAGGCGGAGAAGCCCGCGAAGCCCGGGAAGGCGAAGATGGCCAAGCCGACTGTCGCGACCGGACCCGCCATCGTCATGGGCGTGTCGATCTCCCATCCGGACAAGCCGCTGTGGCCTGACGAGAAGCCGCCGGTCACCAAGATCGAGCTCGCGCGCTACTACCAATCGGTCGGCGATTGGATGATCGACCATTTGAAGGGCCGGCCCTGTTCGATCGTGCGCACGCCCGACGGCATCGGCGGCCAGAAATTCTTCCAGCGCCACGCCATGGCAGGCTCCTCGAACCTCCTCGAGGAAACCAAGGTCAAAGGCGACAAGAAGCCTTACCTGCAGATCGACCGGGTCGAGGGCCTGGCCGCCGTCGCTCAGATGGGCGCGACGGAGCTGCATCCCTGGAATTGCCAGCCGGGCAATCCCGAGCTGCCGGGCCGGCTGGTGTTCGATCTCGATCCCGCGCCCGACGTGAAGTTCGCTGCCGTGATTGCCGGTGCCCGCGAGGTCGCGGACCGGCTGAAGGCGGTGGGCCTCGTGCCCTTCTGCAAGACGACCGGCGGCAAGGGCCTGCACGTCGTCGTGCCGCTGACCGACGATCCCGAGAGCCCGGACTGGGACACCGCCAAGACCTTCGCGCGCGAGATCTGCCGGCAGATCGCCGAGGACGAACCCGAGCGCTACGTGATCAACATGGCGAAGAAGGAGCGCACGGGCCGCATCTTCCTGGACTATCTGCGCAACGACCGGACCTCGACGGCGGTGGCGCCGCTCTCGTCGCGTGCGCGCAACGGAGCCACGGTTTCCATGCCGATCGAATGGACGCAGGTGAAGGCCGGGCTCGATCCCATGAAATACACGGTGCGCACGGCGCCGGCCCTGCTGAAACGTAACAAGCCGTGGAACACTTACGCGAAGTCGGCCCGCTCGCTGCGCGCGGCGATCGAGAAGCTCGTGAAGTCGAAAGGGTGATCCGATGGCCAAGCGCAAGACCATGCGGCCGACCTGGGAGGGCCACCTCCGCCTCTCCCTCGTCACCTGCCCGGTCGCGCTCTATTCCGCGACGGAACGCAGCGCCGACATCCACTTCAACATGATCAACCCCAAGACCAACAACCGCATCCGCATGCAGGCGGTGGATGCCGGCACCGGTCGGGCGGTGGATCGAGGCGACCTGGTCAGAGGCTTCCAGGTCTCGAAGAACAAGTACGTGTTGCTCGACAAGGAAGAGCTCGATGCGGTGCGGCTGGAATCGACCCGCATCCTCGACATCGAGGAGTTCGTGGATGCCGACGACATCGACCGCATCTACTGGGATGAGCCCTATTATCTGGGGCCGGCCGGCAAGACCGGCATCGAGGCCTTCGCCGTGATCCGCGCGGCGATGGAGAAGCAGAAGAAGGTGGCGCTGGGGCGCGTCGTCATGCACCAGCGCGAGCGCATCTGTGCGCTGGAGCCGCGCGACAAGGGCATCCTGCTGACGACTTTGCGCACTCACGACGAGATCCGCGCCACGTCGGAGGTGTTCGACCGCAGCCTGCCAAAGCCGGATTCCAAGATGCTGCAGATCGCCGAGAAGATCGTCGAGCAGCAGCAGGCGAAGTTCGACCCGCGCCACTTCAAGGACCGCTACGAGGACGCGCTGCGGGCTTTGATCGCGCGCAAGAAGAAGGGCCAGCCGGTCGTGGCGGAGGCGCCGGAGGAGAAGGAAGACAAGGTGGTCGACCTCATGGAGGCGCTGCGCAAGAGCCTCGAGGGCGGCGGCGGATCGCGCGAGAAGGCCGAGCGGTTCATGGAAGCGCACGGACGGAAGGCCAAGCCGAAGTCGCGTGCCCGTCGAAAGCCGCCGGCACGCAAACGCGCGGCCTGAGGATCCTGCGTCGGTCGGCATTTCTCCTGTCCGACACGTCAGGTAGGCTACATTGGCGTATGACCAAGATCCTTCTGACGCGCCATGGCCACGTCGAGGGCATCAAGCCGGCCCGCTTCCGCGGCAGGGCGGAGCTGCCGTTGACCGAGCAAGGGCTCGCGCAGGCCGACGTGCTGGCGGCACGCATCGCCGCGCACTGGAAGCCGGTCGCGGTCTACACCAGCCCGCTGCAGCGCTGCGTGATCACCGGCACGAAGATCGCGGAGGCGTGCGGCGTGCCGGCGTCGGTCGATCCGGGCATGGGCGACATCGACTATGGGCGATGGCAGATGCGGACCCACGACGAGGTCGCCAAGGAGGAGCCGGAAGCCTCGTGTCTGTGGCGTCGCGCCCCGCACCTCGTGCGCTTCCCCGGCGGGGAGTCGCTACAGGATGTCGTGGCGCGGACCTCGAATGCGCTCCGCACGGTGCTGGCCAGGCACCCCACCGACACGGTGGTGCTGGTCGGGCACGACAGCGTGAACCGCGCGCTGTTGCTGCAGCTCCTCGACCAGCCGCTGTCGGCCTATTGGCGTCTGGCGCAGGACCCCTGCACCCTTAACGAGATCGATATCCTGCCCGGCGGCGATGTCCGGGTGAGTCGCATCAACGACACGAGTCATCTGGACCCGGCCATCTAGACCGTGCCGGGCCGGCGGGCGTAAAAGGCCCGCCATGCGGGCCTTTCCCTATGACGTCGTCGTGGTGGGCGGCGGCCATGCCGGCTGCGAGGCCGCGGCCGCATCGGCGCGGCTCGGCGCCCGCACCCTGCTGCTCACCCACCGGATCGAGACGATCGGCGAGATGTCGTGCAATCCGGCGATCGGCGGGCTGGGCAAGGGCCACCTGGTGCGCGAGATCGATGCGCTGGACGGCATCATGGGCCGCGCCATCGACCGCGCCGGCATTCAGTTCCGCACGCTCAACCTTTCCAAGGGACCGGCCGTGCGCGGGCCGCGGGCGCAGGCGGATCGCAAGCTCTATCGCGCCGCCGTGCAGGCGCTGCTGGCCGAGCAGCCCCATCTCGAGATCAGGGCAGAGGCGGTTGCGGATATCATGCTCGATACGCGCGGCGCGTGTGCCGGCGTGATCACCGAATCGGGCACCGAGATTGGCGCCGGCCGCGTGATCATCACGACGGGCACGTTCCTCCGGGGCCTGATTCATATGGGCGAAACCAAGATCCCGGCCGGGCGTGCGCGCGGCACGGGGGTTGAGGAGCCGTCTGTTGGACTCGCCCATACGTTGCATCGGCTGGGGTTCAAGCTGGGGCGGCTCAAGACGGGCACGCCGGCACGGCTCGACGGCAGCACGATCGACTATGCCTCGCTCGAGCGCCAGGGTGGTGACGATCCGCCCGTGCCGTTCTCGTACCTGACCGAGCGCATCACCACCGCCCAAATCCCCTGCCACATCACGACGACGACCGCGGCCACGCACGAGATCATCCGGTCCAACCTCCATCGCGCACCGATGTACTCGGGCCAGATCGGGAGCGTGGGCCCGCGCTACTGTCCTTCGATCGAGGACAAGGTCGTCCGGTTCGGCCACCGCGACCGGCACCAGATCTTCCTGGAGCCCGAGGGGCTGGATGA
>CAYRBQ010000264.1:0-5884 GCA_964422305.1 uncultured Reyranella sp.
CAAGGTGGTCGACGCCGAGCGCAAGGAGCTGCCGGCCGGGGCGGCGGGCGAGCTCGCGATTCGCGGCGCCAACATCATGAAGGGCTACTGGAACAAGCCCAAGGAGACGGCGGCCGTCCTCGAGGACGGTTGGTACTATTCCGGCGACGGCGCCTACATGGACAGGGAAGGCTTCGTCTACATCGTCGATCGCCTCAAGGACATGATCATCTCGGGCGGCGAAAACGTCTACTCGGCCGAGGTCGAGAACGCGATCTCGCTGATGCCCGGCGTTGCCGAGGTCGCCGTCATCGGCGTGCCCGACGAGCGCTGGGGCGAGCGGGTACATGCCATCATCGTGCCCAAGCGGGGCCAGCCCCTCACCGCCGACGAGGTCATGGCGCATTGCCGCGAGCAGATCGCGGGCTACAAGTGTCCGCGCAGCGTCGACTTCCGCGACCAGCCGCTGCCGCTCTCCGGCGCCGGCAAGGTGCTGAAGCGCGATCTGCGCGAGCCCTACTGGAAGGGCTTCACCAAGGGCGTCAACTGACATGCCGATCATCCCCTACTACGACTGGATCGCCCACCATGCCGGCCGCCGTCCGACCCGGCTTGCGATCCACGACCTCCAGACCGACCGCAGGTTCACCTATGCCGAGCTCGACGCCCGTACCGACCGGCTCGTCGCCGCGCTCGCCGCCATGGGCATCGGCAAGGGCGATCGCGTGGCGCTCCTCGCGCCCAACTGCGCCGAATACTTCGAGCTGCAATTCGCGTGCGGGCGGCTGGGCGCCATCATGCTGCCGCTCAACTGGCGCCTCACCGTGCCCGAGCTCGAATACATCCTGGGCGACTCCTCCCCGAAGCTCCTGATCCACGACCGAGGCTTCGCCGAACAAGCGAAGGCGCTGGCGAAGAACAGGCTCGAGATCGACCACGACGCACCCGACAGCCCTTACGAACGTGCCCTTGCCGGTGCTGGCAAGGCGCCCACCCCCGTGCCGCTGAGCCACGACGATATCGGCATGGTGATGTACACGTCGGGCACCACCGGGCACCCCAAGGGCGCGATCATCACCCACGGGATGGTGTTCTGGAACTGCGTGAACCTCGGCATCCCCGCGCTGATCACCCCGGAGACCGTGCAGCTCGTGGTGCTGCCTCTGTTCCACACCGGCGGCCTCAACTGCTACGCCAACCCGGTCCTCCATGCCGGCGGCACCATCCTGATCATGCGGACCTTCGATCCCGGTCTCGCGCTCGACTACATCTCCGACCCGGCCTACGGCATCACCCACTTCTTCGCCGTGCCCGCGCCATATCAATTCATGATGCAACACCCGAAGTTCCAGGGTGCCGACCTCTCCCGACTTCACATCGCCGGCGTGGGCGGTGCGCCCTGTGCGCTGGCCATCCTCGAAACCTGGACGGCGCGCGGCGTGCCACTGGTCCAGGGCTGGGGCATGACCGAGACCAGCCCGGCCGGCACGATGCTCGATGCCGCCGACGCGATCCGCAAGCTGGGCTCTGCCGGCCGCGCGATGATGCACACCGCCATCCGCGTGGTCGACGACGAGGGACGCGATGTACCCGCCAATGCGATCGGCGAGCTCCTGATCAAGGGCCCCAACATCACGCCGGGCTACTGGAACAATCCCGACGCCACCAAAAAGAGCTTCACCGACGGCTGGCTCCACACTGGCGATGCCGCCCGCCTCGACGACGAGGGCTTCGTCTATATCGTCGACCGCTGGAAGGACATGTACATCTCGGGCGGTGAGAACGTGTATCCGGCCGAGGTCGAGAACGTCCTGTTCCAGCTCCCGCAGGTCGCCGACGCCGCCATCATCGGCGTGCCCAACGAGCGCTGGGGCGAGGTCGGCATGGCGATCATCGTGCGCAAGCAGGACCAGCACCTGGCCGAGGGCGAGGTCATCCAGCATTGCCTCGGCCGTCTCGCCAAGTTCAAGGTCCCGCAGTCCGTCGCCTTCGTCGACGTCCTGCCGCGCAACGCCACCGGCAAGGTCCTGAAACGCCAGCTGCGCACCCAGTTCGTCGGCAAGGACGCGCCGGCGATCTCCTGATCAGACCAGCGGCACGTAGTCGTACTCGCCCACGCCCTGCATGATCAGGAAGGTGAGCGAGGTCTCGCCGGCGTTGGTCACGAGATGCGGCCGTGCCGCCTCCACCACGAAACTGTCGCCGGGCTTCAGCACCATGTCCTGCTTGGGCTTCTGCAGGAAGAGCCGCATCGTCCCTTCCAGCACATAGAACGTGTCGCTGATGTTGCTGTGGTAGTGCCACGGCACGGTCTGCGTCTTCGAAAGCTGCAGCTCGGCGATCCGGAAGCCCGGCCGCTGGAGATGGTAGGCCCGGCGCTCGACCTCGTAGAGATGGCTCGCGTCCTTCACCGGTTGCAGGCGTTGCTGGCTTCGCTGGCTTTGCATGCTCGCTCCTCCCGCTTCGCTGGACCTCCACGACTTGCGGAGGTCGGATGTCCCACGGATCGCGCCGCAGCACATTGTAATCGCTTGGCTTTCGGCCTGCAGCAGGATGCGCTCGATGCGCGGCAGAAGCGTGCATTTTTGTATTCGCTTTTCCTCCCTCCGAAGGCCTAAGAACGGGGCACACCTGGCCGACAGGAAATATAGTAGGACAAGTAGGAAAAGTCAATGCTCACGATATACGGCATCTACCGCTCCCGCGCCTCGCGCAACATCTGGCTGGCCGAGGAGCTCGGCATCCCCTTCAAACTGGTGCCGGTGATCCAGCATTACCGCAGCGTGCCCGCCGGCATGATGCACACTCAGTCGCCCGAGTTCCTGAAGATCAACCCCAACGGGCTGATCCCCTCGATCGACGACGACGGCGTGGTTCTGCACGAGTCGCTGGCGATCAACCTCTATCTCGCCAAGAAGCACGGCACGTCGGTGGGCCCGAAGAACCTGGCCGAGGAAGGCGAGATGACCTCCTGGACGCTGTGGGCGGCGACCGGCGTCGAGCCCCACTCGATCAACGTCCTCTATCATCGCGTCGGCGGCGCGCCGGGCGGCGTGAAGGATCCCAAGATCGCGGATGCCGCGGTCGAAGCGCTCAAGCCGCGCTTCGCCGTGCTGGAGAAGGCCCTCGCCGCGACCGGCTGGCTGGTCGGCGGCCGGTTCACGGTGGCCGACATCAACGCCGCCGAAGTCGTGCGCTACGCCCAGGCCGCGCCCGAGCTGTTCGACGCCCATCCGAAGGTGAAGGCGTGGCTCGCCGCCTGCCAGGCCCGCCCCGCCTTCAAGAAGATGTGGGCCGCGCGCGACGCCGAGCCGGCGTAGCCAACTGCGCTTCTCCTCGCCCGTCTGCGGAGGAGGTGTCGGCGTCATACGCCGACGGAGGGGCATGAACCCCATCGCCCTCGTAAGACGAGGGCACTTCCCTTTCGCGGACTCCGCGAAGGGGAAGAGTGCCCTATTTGGCTGTTGCCAGCCGGGCGGTCGCCGCAGCGACGACCTCGGGCGTGAACTGGTCGGCATACTTCACCACGAGCTGCTCGCCCGTCATCTCGGGCAGCCCGGCGGCGACCAGGAGCGCGAACTCCTCCGGCACGTCCTTGCTGGTCGCCCAGTCGATGAGGCACTGGACCGCGCCCTTGCTCTTGAGCTTGAGGCGCGTGCGGCCGGCACGCGTGGTGCGGCCGTTCTTCTCGCTGAGGAGCTGCTCATAAGCCGCCAGGGTCTCGTGGAAGTCGCGCAGCAGCGGTTCGCTCTGGCCCTCCGCCTCGAGCGCGCAGAGCCGACGGAACGCCTCGCGCCAGATGTCCATCCGGCCCAGGCGCTTTGCATTCTCCATCAGCGTGCGGAGGGCGGCCGGATCGGAGTAAGTCGAGACCGGCTTGGCCATGGTCTGCTTCACGGCCGGCGGTGCCGGAGCGGCCTCCGGCTTCTTGGTCGAGTTCTTCGCCACGGCTGTCCCCTGCTCATTATTGTCCGGCACGGGCACGTGCAGGAGGCAGGCATCGTATCACATCGCCTCGATCCGCTCCTCACATCCGGCCTGCAGCCGGAAGAACGCGGTCTGAGGCTTGTCCAGGGCAAGTGCCTCCGAAGCGCGCAAGCCCTGCGCGAGGCCACGCAACACGGCCCCGCTGACACCGTGGCCGACGACCACCGTGCAGGTCTGCGAGGCCGCGATCTCGGCCAGCACCGACGCCGAACGCCGCTCGAGATCGCCATGGGACTCGCCGTCCGGCGGGCCGTGCCTCTCCGGGTCGCGTTTCCAGGCGGTGTAGGCGCCGGGCCGGTCGCGCTCGATCTCGGGCCAGGTGCGCCCCTCCCATTCTCCGGAGCCGTGCTCGGCCAGCCGCGGATCGTCCTGCCAGCGTGCCGGCTCGATGCCGAGTTCGCGGCCGATCAGCAGCGACGTCTCGCGCGTGCGGCCGAGCGGGCTGCGCAGGAAGTGCACGGCCTCGCGGTCGCGCGGCAGGACGGCCGCGAGCTTGCGCCCCAAGGCGACGGCCTGTTCGCGGCCCAGACCGGTGAGATCCGAGTTCTGCGCCCCCTGCAACCGGCGCTCGACGTTCCATGCGGTCTGGCCGTGGCGCAGCACGTAGAGCGGCGCCTCCAGGACCGGGACCTGCAGATGCAATTCCAACGCATCCATCGCTCAGGCCGCCTTCGACATCCAGTTCACCGACAGCGCGAAGCCGTGACGCCGATAGAACCTCAACGCATCGCGGTTGACGTCGTGGACGCCCAGCTCGACATGCGTGGCGCCGCGCGTGCGGGCCCACGCCGTCGCCGCCTCCAGCAGGTCGCGGCCGATGCCGCGGCTGCGCCGGCGCGCCGTCACCACGAGATTGTCGATCACGATCACCTTGCGCGGCACGGCGCCCGCGAAGTCGGAAGGCGCGCGCGTCAGCAGGACCGCAAGGCCGAGCAGCGCGCCCTCTTCTTCCGCCACCAGAAGGGTCGAGTCCGGACCGTCGCACCATCGCTCGATCTGTTCGCGCGAACGCGCGGGTCCGTCGAACGGGCGGAAGAAGTCCGGCCGCTTCACGCGGTGGAACTCGTCCAGCTCGTCGAACAGCGCACACAGCGACTTGTAGTCGTCACGCCGCGCGAAACGGATCGAATGGGTCACGCCGCCAGCACCAGGCGATCGTTGGCGACGGCGAAGCCGAAATTCTCGTAGAAGCGCTTGGCAGCACCCTCGCCCACCACGGCCTCGACCTGCACGGCCCGCCGCTGGCGCGACCATTCGACGGCGGCGGCCAGAAGGCGCCGGCCGATACGGCGGCCGCGCTGGTCGGAACGGACCACGAGGTTATCCACCTCGATGACCTTGTGGGCCCCCGTGCCATGCAGCGGCACCAGCCGCGTCACCAGGACGGCGACGCCCAGCACGCCCTCCTCGGCCTGCGCGACCAGCAGGGTCGTGCCTGGCGTCTCGAGCCACGTGAGCACCTGCTCGCGTGCATGCTCGCGATCGTCCAGCAGGCCGCACAGTTCTTCGAGATCGCGCGGGCCGGCCAGGCGCACGCGGATCGCCAGGTGCGCCGCCGGCGGTTCCAGTTCTGCTTCGATGATCGACATGTCGTCCTCCGTTTTGCGGTCCACCGCGGCCCGGAGGCCAAGTCCAGAAACACAGAAGCCGCCGGGTTACGGCGGCTTTCTTCAGGTCATGACCTTTCGCGCCGCCTATGTGAGCGACGTAAAATACCAACCCTTCTGGAGCAGGTTCATGATCATGCGCGGATCATACTCGGGAAGTCGGCGGTGTCAATCATGCTCCCTCCGCCCGCTACGCGGGCACCTCCCCTGCAGACAGGGGAGGAGAAAAGAAGTCATGCCTTCCCCTGCTATCAGGGGAAGGTGGCGCGCAGCGCCGGAAGGGGTCATTCAGCCGCGACGGCCATCGCCTG
>CAYRBQ010000265.1:0-5873 GCA_964422305.1 uncultured Reyranella sp.
TTGCCCTTGCCGGCGCGGTCGCCGCCCAGGTCGTTCACGACCACCTTGGCGCCGTTCTCGGCCAGCATCAGGCAATGCTCGCGGCCCACGCCGCGCGCACCGCCGGTCACGATCGCCACCCGTCCCTCGCACAATCTCGCCATTGCTCCCTCCCGTTTCTGGCGTGTCTGGCCGCGGCTTCCTGCGCTAGTCTGGCGGACCACGCAAGGAGGTTTGCCATGGACACGCTGCCGCTCGTCACCCCCGAACAGGTCGGGCTTTCCGCAGCGCGGCTCGACCGCGTGCGCACGTGGATGCACGGCTGGGTCGACAGCGGAAAGCTCGCCGGCATGGTGACCTGCGTCATGCGCAAGGGCGAGCTCGCCTTCGCCGAGGTCTACGGAAAGGCCGACGTCGCGCGCAACAAGCCGATGCGCCCCGACACGATCTTCCGCATCTACTCCATGACCAAGCCGCTCACCTCCGTGGCGATCATGATGCTCTACGAAGAGGGCCGCTTTCAGCTCGACGACCCGATCTCGAAGTTCATCCCCGCCTTCGCCAACCCGCGGGTCATGACCGGCGGCAGCCGCGGCAAGATCGACACGGTGCCGGCCGAGCGCGAGATCAACTTCCGCGACCTGCTCACCCACACGTCGGGCCTCACCTACGGCTTCATGGAGAGCAACCCGGTCGATGCGGCCTACCGCGACAAGACCAACGGCGTTGACTTCCAGACCGCCGACACCAGCCTCAAGCAACTCGTCGAGCGGTTGGCCGAGCTGCCGCTGATCGCCCAGCCGGGCAAGGCGTGGAACTACTCGGTCTCGACCGACGTGCTGGGCTACCTCGTCGAGGTGATCTCCGGCCAGCCCTTCGAGAAATACCTCAAGGAGAAGGTCATCGATCCGCTCGGCATGGTCGACACCGACTTCCATGTGCCGGCCGCCAAGCACGACCGCTTCGCCGCCAACTACGCCGCCGGTGCAGGCGGCAAGCTCGACCTGATCGACGACCCTGCCAAGAGCCGCTACCTCGCGCCGCGTAAGGTCAACTCGGGCGGCGGCGGCTTGGTTTCTACTGCTGCTGATTACCTCCGTTTCTGCAAGTTCATGCTCAACAAGGGCGAGCTCGACGGCGTGCGCCTGCTCGGCCGCAAGACGGTCGAGCTGATGACCATGAACCACCTCAGGGGCGACATGGCCGACATGGGCACGCCGCGCTTCTCGGAATCGACCTACACCGGCATCGGCTTCGGTCTCGGCTTCTCGGTGATGATCGATCCGGCCAAGGCCATGATCGCCGGCACGTCGGGCGAGTATGCCTGGGGCGGCGCGGCTTCCACCGCCTTCTGGATCGACCCGCAGGAGGACATGGCGGTGGTGCTGCTGACCCAGCTCATGCCGTCCTCGACCTACCCGATCCGCCGCGAGCTGCGCGTGCTCACCTACCAAGCCATCGTCGACTGATGCGCAATACACCTCCTCTCAAGATCACCAAGCTCCATCCGCTGTTCGGCGCGGAGATCTCGGGCATCGACATCACACGCCCGCTCTCGGCGCGCGAGTTCGGGCCGATCCGCGCCGCCTTCGAGGAGCACTCGGTGCTGCTGTTCCGCGACCAGGCGATGGACGACGACAAGCAGATCGAGTTCAGCGAGAACTTCGGTCCGCTCGAGACGACGCTCAGCGCCAACCCCGCCGCCGGCACCAAGTTCCAGCGCCAGTCCAACCTCGACATCATGACGGGCGAGCCGATCCCGCCCGACGACATGCGCATGATCTACCAGAAGGCCAACTACTTCTGGCACTCCGACTCCTCCTTCAAGCGCATCCCCTCGCTCTGCTCGATCCTGACGGCGCGCATCTGCCCGCCCGAAGGCGGCAACACCGAGTTCCTCAACATGCGCGCCGCCTGGGACGCGCTGCCGCCGGCGCTGCAGGCCACCATCCATCCGCTGGTCGCCGAGCACGCCCTCGCCCATTCGCGCGACCGGGTGCAGAAGGGCATCCTGAGCGCCAAGGCGCTGTCGGAGCTGCCGCCCGTGAAGCAGCGCATGTTCCGCGACAACCCGATCAACGGCCGCCGCGCGCTCTATATCGGCGCCCATGCCGGCCGCATCCTCGACTGGCCCGAGCCGATGTCGAAGGCGATCCTGTGGGAGCTGGCGCAGCGCGCCGAGCAGCCGGAGTTCATGCTCTCCCACGCCTGGCGCGAGGGCGACGTGATCGTGTGGGACAACCGCGCCGTCCTCCATCGCGCGACCCATTACGATGCCGTCAAGTACAAGCGCTTCATGCAGCGCACCACCGTGGGCGGCGACGAGATGACCGTCCCGCAGTGACCCTCGGCGTGACGCCCGCCGACGGCATGCCGGCCGGGCCGCGGCGGCTCGCCGCCGTGGCGACCATCACCATCGGGCTGGCGATGGCGGTGCTCTCCAACTCGATGACCAACCTCGCGCTCCCCTACATCGCGGCCGACCTCGCGATCACGGCGGAGAGCTCGATCTGGATCGTCAACGCCTACCAGATCGCGCTGATGGTCATGCTGCTGCCGGTGGCGGCACTGGGCGACATCGTGGGCTATCGCACCGTCTACCGCTGGGGCCTCGTGGTCTTCTCGCTGGCCTCGATCGGCTGCGTGTTCGCGCCCTCGCTCTCCTGGCTGATCGCGGCGCGCACGCTGCAGGGGCTGGGCGCCTCCGCCATCATGGCGATCCAGCCCGCCCTGGTCCGCGCCATCTACCCGCGCGCCGCGCTGGGACGCGGCCTGGGCTTCAACACCACCGTCGTCGCCACCTCGCTCGCTGCCGGCCCCAGCCTGGGCGCCGCGCTGCTCGCCATCACGAGCTGGCAGATCCTGTTCGCCGTCTACGTCCCGCTGGGACTGCTGGCCTTCCTCCTCTCGGGGCGCTTCCTGCCCATCACCACGCACGAGCAGCGGCCGTTCGACTGGCCGTCGGCGGTGCTGTCGGGTGCCACCTTCGGTCTTCTCATCTTCGGCATCGACGGCGCGGGCCACGGCCATGCGCTGCCGGTGATCGCCGCCGAGCTGGCGGGCGCGGCCCTGCTCGGCACGCTGTTCGTCCGCCGCCAGCGCCGGCTTACCCATCCGATGATGCCGGTCGACATGTTCGCGCGGCCGATCTTCTCGCTCTCGATCTCGGCCTCGACCTGCACCTTCACCGCGCAGGGCCTCGCCTTCGTCAGCCTCCCCTTCTTCTTCCACACCGTGCTGGGCCGCGACGCCGCCGCGACCGGTCTCCTCCTCACCGCCTGGCCGCTGGCGCTGGCCGGCGTGGCGCCGATCGCGGGCCGCCTCGCCGACCGCCACCATGCCGGCCTGCTCGGCACGATCGGCCTCACCTCGATGGCCGCCGGCCTGATCCTGCTCGCCCTACTGCCCGCCGACCCGTCGGCCGCCAACATCGTGTGGCGGCTGGTGCTCTGCGGCGTGGGCTTCGGCATCTTCGCGGCGCCCAACAACCGCCTGATGATGAACGCCGTGCCGCGCGACCGGAGCGGCAGTGCCGGCGGCATCATCGCGTCGGCCCGCACGCTCGGTCAGACGATGGGCGCCGCGCTGGTGGCCCTCGTCTTCGGCCTGTTCGACTTCTCCGGCGGCGGCGCCGACGCCGCCTCGCTCGCGGCGCTCTGGCTCGCGGCGGGCTTCGCCGTCACCGCTCTCTTATTGAGCAGCCTGCGGCTGCGTCACTGATGTCCCGGCAGGTCCCGCAGAACGGGACCTTCGAAAACACGTCCGGGCGACCGGGACATGTCCCACTCATCGTCATCAAGCCGTTGATCGCAAAAGGCTTCCGGCTCCATGTCCCGATGTCCCGTTCGGCAGAACCGGGACTCTTTCCGGTACGCTAGCGCCGAACTCTTCTGCTCCGAGGCTGCGCCACGCGAAGTCGCGCGAAACACGACAAACAAAAAATCGAAAGCGCGGCCTGCCCTGGCGCCCGCTTTCATCCCAACCGGCTGATTTCCCTTCGTCTTCCGGCGATGTCCTCCGTCGCGATGTCCCACGAAACGGGACATTCCTAGTTTCGCTTGGTCACAGCTTCCTGCCGGCCTGTTCTCTCTGCTGCCTTTGCTGGTGGAAGGTCAATCGGATTGATATAGGATTTTTACGTCCGCCGGTCAAGCCGCCGGTGCATCTCCCGGAGCGGCGACGGTGTCTGCCGACCTAGAAGAATGTCTCGAGAAACGCCGCGGCTTCGCTCGATATGCCGACGATCTTGTTGGTTGCCTGGCGGTAGAACTTGAAGTTGAGCTCCGTCCCGGGCTGGCCGTCCTTCCAGTCGGTAAGATGCCTGAGCTCGCTTCGCCCCAGGGGGCGTTTCGCCAAGGCGGTACGCCTGACGACAATGCTGACACGCGGTGTCTGCCGGTCGACGCCCGGCCGCTTGGCGACTGCCTTAGCTGAAGTCACGACGCCCCGGGCGACAAGGCCGTGGCCGCCCTCGTTCTCGCTTGCGAACATGAAGATGGCATCGCCCCGAGCGATGCGCTTTCCCCCATACATTGTCTTCTGGGCAGTGAACGCAAAGGCCTTCGCTCGAGGTTCGCGAATTCCGACCTTGATCGCAAAAATCTCGATACTCCTTTGGTTGATCCGGGCAATACGCCCTTGGGCCACCACCACTCCGACCTAAGCCGCCGCGTGCATCTCGCGGAACAGCGACGGTGCCATGCCGAAGCGGCGCTCGAAGGCCTGGCCGAGGCGCGCCGAGGAGCGCAGGCCGACCTTGCCGGCGATCGCCTTCAGCGGCATTCCCTTGGCGAGCAAGGTGCGCGCCGCGTCGAGGCGCAGGCCCTCGACGAAATGTGCCGGCGTCTTGCCGGTCGCTTCAGTGAACTTGCGGTAGAAGCTGCGCTCCGAGAGGCCGGCACGTCCGGCGAGCGCGGGCACGTCGAGCTTCTTGTCGAGATTGTCCTGCATCCAGTCGACCAGGCCCGCGAACGGCGCCTCGGCCGCGGTCTGCGCCTGCAGGAGCGGGCTGAACTGCGACTGGTAGCCCGGCCGCCGCGCGTAGAGCACGAAGTGGCGCGCGATCAGGTTGGCGGTCGCCGCCCCGAGATCGGCCTCGACCAGCGCCAGCGCCATGTCGATGCCGGTGGTGACGCCGGCCGAGGTCCATACCTTGCCGTCGACGACATAGAGCGCATCGGCGTCGACGTTCAGCGCCGGATAGCGCTCGGCGAGCCGCTGGCAGCTCGCCCAGTGCGTCGCGACCCTCTTGCCGTCGAGCAGGCCCGCCGCCGCGAGCATGAAGGCGCCGGTGCAGACCGAGCCGAAGCGCCGGGTCTTCGGTGCCGCCCGGCGCAGCCAGCGCCGCACGTCCTCGCGCTTCATTGCGGCCTTGAGGCCGGCCGAGCCGCCGGCGACGAGCAAGGTGTCGGGCTGGCCGCCGATCCGCTTCGACTGCACGGCGACGCCGCAGTTGGTGATCACCAGGCCGCCGTCGGGCGAGAGGATCTCGAGATCGTAGACGGGCTTGGTGCGCCCCTCGTTGGCCGCGCCAAACACGGCGGCGGGGCCGGTGACGTCGAGGAGCTGGCAACCTTCATAGGCGAGGATGGCGATGCGCATTGGCAGAAAATACCCCTCGTTTGTCATTTCTGCCAAGGGCGGAATCGGCGTAGGGTCGGGACCGACAAGGAGACCCCCCATGGCAGACACGCTCCACATCGGCATTCTTCTGTTCCCCGAGGTCACGCAGCTCGACGCGACCGGCCCCGCCCAGGTCCTGTGCCGCGTGCCCGGCGCCAAGCTGCACATGATCTGGAAGACCAGGGACCCCGTGCCGACCGACGCCGGCTTCTCGATCGTTCCGACCACCACCTTCGCCGACTGCCCGCAGCTCGATCTCATCTGCGTGCCGG
>CAYRBQ010000266.1:0-5839 GCA_964422305.1 uncultured Reyranella sp.
CCTCGAGCTTGGGATCCTCGATCAGGACAGCACGGCCGGTCCGCCAGCGCCGCTCGAAGGTGAGTCCTATGGTCGGCTCGTTGTGAAGCTGATTGGCCCACCCGTAGCTCTGGGCGACGCCGATCAAGGTGTGGAAGTTGTTCTGGACGAACTCGCCCTGCGCGGCAGGACCGATCACGCCGACGTCGAGCTGCAGCGTGTCGAGCCGCATCGGCTCGTCGCGGCCTGTCTTCTCGTCGCGGCGCTTGTAGGTATACTGCAATGCGAAGCTCGCATAGGCCCAAGCCGCATAGGGCCGGTCGTTGTAGATGGGATACGTCGCCCACGTATTCTCCGGCGTGTAGATGTTCTGGCCGAACGACAGCGCGAAGCGACGGATGACGGAGTCGGCGCCCGCTTCTCCGAAGAAGGTCGGGACGGTCGTGAGGGAGACGAGGCCCGGCTGCATCTCCGTGAGGGCCGGCGACAACCAGCCCAGGCGGACGCCGCTCGTGTAGTCACGGTCGGTCGTGCCGAAGCGGTTGAAGACGTCGTTTTCGATCTGGATGGTGTAGATGCTGCGCTGCTCGTCCTCCGTCGCGGAGGGACGCGGCGGCGGTTTCTGCTCGGTCGATGAGGCAGACTGTGCACCTGCCGGCGCGATGGCGACGGTGAAGGCGGCCGTCGCCAGGGCGACGGACTTGGCGAGGCGACATTCCATCCGCGTTGGAACGAGCCGAAGTCCTTCGGGTTGCGGTCAGCGCAAGTTGGAAGGTGACGAGCGGTCCAGCAGTTCGACGCGCCAGCGCAACGCGATCAGCAGCGTGAAGAGGAGTCCGATGATGCTGTAGCCGGCACCAGTGAGCGCGAAGCCCATCGAGGCGACCAGGGGGCCGGCTGCCAGAAGGCCCACCGGCATGCCGTACACCGCGAGCATGCGCACCCCCATCACTCGGCCTCGGAAGGCCGGCTCGGTGACCCGCAAGAGGATCACCGCCATCGGGATCATGCAAAAGCTCTGGAAGAAGCCGGCGAGAAATAGCACGACCTCGCCCACGAGCGGGTTCGTCGCCAGCGAGAAGATCAGATTGAAAGTGAGCCAGGCCAGTGTGTTGATCACCATGACCCGCCCGGCCCGAATGTGGGCACCGAGGATCGACACCACGATTGAGCCTCCGAGTGCACCGCCGGCGAAGCAGGCGATCAACCAACCGAGTCCGGTCTGCTCCATGCCGTAGACGTCCTTCGCGACATAGGCGAGCAGCGAGCCCGTCAGCGGATAGGCGACGAAGTTCACCAGGAAAGCCAGCAGCATCACGGCCCGAACGACAGGTGTCGCCCAGACGTAGGCGAAGCCCTCGCGCAGGGCGCGCAGCGGCGGAACGGGAGCATCGCCTTCCCCTACGACGCGTAGCCGCCGCGCGCCGACGCCGAACGTAAGCGCGAGGCTGAGCGCATAGACGCCGCACACCGCGACATAGGCCAGGCCCGAGCCGAGCGCCGCCACCAGCGCGGCCCCCGAAAGCGCTCCCACGACGCGCGCCGAATCGGCGGTCGTGCGCGAGACACCCATGGCGCGCATCAGGTAGTCCGCCGGCATGGTCTCGCCGACCAGCAGGTTGCGCAGCGTGATGTCTGAAGGCCGCACCAGGCCCATGATCGTCGCCAGGATGAACACCGGCACCGGGCTGGCGAGATCGGTTAGGAACAGCACCATCAAGGTCGCCGCCAACACGAGGTAGACCAATCGCATGAGGATCAGAACCGCGCGGTTGCCGATGCGGTCGCCGGCCATGCCGAACAAGGGCGATATGAGCGTGCCGAGGAACTGCAACGCGCCGAACACAGCCAGCGCCAGCACCGAGCCGGTCGAAACCAGCACGAACCAGCCCAGGATCACCCCCTCCATCTCGAACGCCCATGAGGCGAGGAGGTCCGACGGCCACTGGAAACGGAAGCTCCGAATCTGGAAGGGCGCCAGGGCCGGCGTACGCGCGATCAGGCTCACGTCTTGTTCGTTCCCTCCCCCTGCGTCCTTGTGGGCGGACGCGTCCGGGGCCAACGGAGCCTGCGCGCTCGGGTCACAGACTGCAATAATCCCGAGCGCATTGCCCCTAAGCATGTATTGCTGGGCTCGGACGAGCCAAGACCCTATGGATTGTGCACCTATTACAGGTGTGGCTTGCAAATACCCGTGGGCTTTGGTTGCGTTGCGTAGATAGTCAGAGCATTGTGACCTCGTATGCCGTCAAGCGGTGAAAAGTACTCGAGCCCCGCAGCGGAGTTTGGCTTTGGAGAAGTCCGCAATGGGCGGCGCTAAGCGTAAAACGTTCCACCTGATTCTGATCAAGCCGACGCATTACGATGACGACGGCTACCCGATCACGTGGCTACGGTCCCACATTCCGTCGAACACCCTCGCGGCCCTCTACGGGCTGGGAGAGGACTGCCGACAGCGCCAAGTGCTGGGGCCCGACGTAGATATCGAGATCCGCCCGATCGACGAGACCAACACCCGCGTTCGCCCGGCGCGCATGATGGCCGAGATCGAGCGCAAGGGCGGCAAGGCGGTGATCTGCCTGGTCGGCGTCCAAACCAACCAGTTCCCCCGCGCCGTCGACCTCGCCCGCCAGTTCATCAAGGGCGGCCTTCCGGTTGTGATCGGCGGCTTCCATGTCTCCGGTTGCCTCTCGATGCTGCCGGTGACGCCGCCCGAGATCCAGGAAGCGATGGACATGGGTATCTCGATCTTCGCGGGCGAGGCCGAGGAAGGCCGGTTCGACGAGGTGCTGCGGGATTCGTGGAACGGCGCGCTGAAGCCGCTCTACAACTACATGAACGACCTGCCGAGCCTCGAAGGTGCGCCGGTCCCACGGCTGCCGGCCGAGGCGCTGGCGCGCAACGAGGGCGGTATGACGAGCTTCGACCTCGGTCGTGGCTGCCCGTTCCAGTGCTCGTTCTGCACCATCATCAACGTGCAGGGCCGCAAGAGCCGCTTCCGCACCGCCGACGATCTCGAAGCGATCGTCCGCGAGAACTATAAGCAGGGCAATACGTCGTTCTTCATCACCGACGACAACATGGCCCGCAACAAGCACTGGGAGTCGTTCTTCGACCGGCTGATCGAGCTGCGCGAGAACGAGGGCATCGAGCTGTCGCTGATCATCCAGGTCGATACCCAGTGCCATCGCATCCCGAACTTCATCCACAAGGCGCGCTGGGCCGGCGTCTATCGCGTGTTCATCGGCCTCGAGAACGTCAATCCGGACAATCTGCTGGCGGCCAAGAAGCGCCAGAACAAGATCACCGAGTACCGCAAGATGCTGCAGGCGTGGCATGTGAGCGGCGCCTCGACCTGGGCAGGCTACATCCTCGGCTTCCCCGGAGACACGCGCGAATCGATCCTGCGCGATATGGAGATCATCAAGAAGGAGCTGCCGCTCGACATCCTCGAGTTGTTCATGCTCACGCCGCTGCCGGGTTCGGAGGACCATCAGACGCTCTGGAAGCAGGGCGTATGGATGGACCCCGACCTCAACAAGTACGACGTCCATCACCGCTGCGTGCATCACCCCAAGATGAGCGACGCGGAGTTCGAGCAGGTCTATCGCGAGGCATGGGCGAGCTACTATACGCCCGAGCACATCGAGACGGTGACGCGCCGCCATGGAGCGATCCCCGGTCGCAACCCGGCCGAGGTGGCGCGCTTCATGACGATGTTCAAGATCATGTTCGAGGCCGAGGGCATCCATCCGCTGGAAGGCGGCGGCGTTCGCATGAAGTACCGCGTCGATCGTCGCCACGGCATGCCGATCGAGCCGGTGGGTGTGTTCCACTGGAAGCTCGCCAAGGAAACGTGGAAGAAGCTCAAGATTTACGGACGTCTTGCTTGGCAGGGCTGGCGCATCGGCGAGCGGATCAAGAACGACCCCAAGCGCCTCGAATACACCGATCTCGCGCTGCAGCCGGTCATGGACGACGACATGGACAAGCTCTCGCTGTTCGCCGACACGGCGGGCGGCGGAGCGGCCGTCAACAAGCGCCGCGGCGAGGACCTCGCCCGCGCCAAAGTCGCAGCGGCGCAGAACCAGCAGCGGCTGGCCGCCGCCGAATAGCCTCTCCGCCCGCAGCCCACCGCGTGCGTGCCACCAATGCTGAGTCGGGCGCGGTGCGATCGATCGGTGAGCTTGACGACCGATGCGCTCCCGAAGACGAGCAGATGTAACGCTTCGGGCTTGCCCTGGATATTGGCGAGGCCATGTTCGGCGACATCGGCGCCAGCCAGAGACTGAACTTCACGACGGGCGGACCATAGAGCGGCTGCAGCCGGTCTATGGCCTCAATGCAGCACGGGCGGCCTGACGTCGCCCAGCCCGTCCGCCTCGGTCGCCGAGATGGTGGTGCGCACCATCGAGCGTTCCCGGGTGTAGTCCCACGGCCGGCCGCGATGGAGCATCGCGCGGTTGTCCCACATCACGGCATCGCCCGTCCGCCACTTGTGGGTGTAGACGAACTCGCGCCGCGTCGCCTCGTCGAGGAGCTGCGCCAGGAGCTGGCGCGCGTCGCGGTCATCCATGCCGTCGATCGCGTAGGCGTGGCTCGCCACGTAGAGCGCGCGGCGGTCGTTGGTCGGGTTGCGCCAGTTGAGGCGCCAGCGGACCGGCGGCAGCGCCTTGCGCTCCTCGGCGTTGGCCAGGTCGGGATGGATCTGGTCGCGGCTGTTGGCATAGGAGTGCGTCGCCACCGCATCCTTGAGTTTTGCCTGCAGGTCGGCGGGCAGACGGTCCCAGGCGAGCCGCGTCGAGGTGAACTCGGTGTCGCCATCGGCGCCGGGCAGCACGCGGGCGGTCAGCACGGAGGCGAGCGCCGGTGTCTTCTTGAAGGAGGACTCGGTGTGCCACAGCGCGTTGGCTTGGGCGACCAGCACCTGACGGTGGTCGAGCGGCACGATCTCGCCCTGGCTACCCACGTTCGTCAGGCGGGAATAGAAGCTGTTGGCTCCCAGCGAGGCCACCTTGGTGAGCTCGAGCGGCCCGAAGGCGCGGCTGTAGGCGACCTGGATGTCGTCGGCGATGGTCTGGTCGCGAAACACGAGGAGCGAGTGTGTTTCGAAGGCGGCGCGCACGGCCTTGTAGGCCTCTGCATCGGTCGCGACATCGAGCAGGCTGACGCCTTTCACCTCGACCCCGAATCCAGGTCCCAGCGGAACCAGCTCCATCGCGTTCCTCCTCGACTCTTCTTTTGTAGGCGGGATTTTATCGCAACGGCACGGCAGGCGGCTATAGTACCCGACTTGCACTGCAAACATTGCTGATATGGCCGCCCGTCCCTCCTCGTCGTCTCCCCGCCTCGCCTTCGTTTCCGCCACCACGCCTGCCGCGAAGGCGGCCAAGGCCCGTCTCGAGCGACGCTATGATGGCGTGACGCCCGCGGAGGCCGACATCGTCGTGGCGCTGGGCGGCGACGGACTGATGCTGCAGGCCCTGCATCGCAACATGCGCCGCCTGAAGCCGATCTACGGCATGAACCTCGGCACGGTCGGCTTTCTGCTGAACACCTACAAGGAGACCGGCCTGCTGCAGCGCCTCAGGAAGGCGCGCCAGGTGGCGCTGACGCCGCTGCGCATGGTCGCCGTGAACACGCGCGGCCAGACCACCGAGGTGCTGGCGATCAACGAAGTGTCGCTGCTCCGATCGAGCCGCCAGACGGCACGCATCGCCGTGGCCGTCGACGGCAAGAAGCGCCTGCCCGAGCTGCATACCGACGGCGTGCTGGTGGCGACGCCGGCCGGCTCCACCGCCTACAACCTCTCCGCCCACGGCCCGATCCTGCCGCTGGGCGCGGGCCTCCTGGCGCTGAC
>CAYRBQ010000267.1:0-5828 GCA_964422305.1 uncultured Reyranella sp.
CGGTGCCCGGGCCGGGCATGGTCGCCTTGGCCTTGCGTGATCACGGCGCGGCTGACCGCGACGGCGGGATCGATATAGCAGCCGCCCGGCTCGCAGTAGAGGCCGCGCGGTGTCGGATAGAGCCAGGATCGGGGGGTCAGTGTGCCGGTTGCCATTGAGCGTGCTGCATCCTACCCAACAGATATGGGTCTGCCCGACCTCTTTTCACGGTGGTTCGAGAGCCGAGGCTGGCAGCCGCGGCCGCACCAGCTCGAGCTGATCGAGCTGGCGCTGCAGGGCAAGAGCGCCCTGCTGATCGCGCCGACCGGCGGCGGCAAGACGCTCGCGGGCTTCCTGCCGTCGCTGATCGAGCTTACCGAGCGCCGCCGGCGCGGCGAGGACCTGGCGCACAAGAAGGGCAAGGGCGAGCTGCATACGCTCTACATCTCGCCCCTGAAGGCGCTGGCCACCGACATCCGGCGCAATCTCGAAATGCCGATCGCCGAGATGGCCCTGCCGGTGCGGGCCGAGAGCCGCACCGGCGACACGCCGCAAAGCCGCCGCCAGCGCCAGCGCGAGCGGCCGCCGGACCTGTTGATGACCACGCCGGAATCGATGGCGTTGTTGCTCAGCTATCCCGACGCGGCGCAGTTCTTCGCCACGCTGAAATGCGTGATCGTCGACGAGCTGCACGCCTTCGCCACCAGCAAGCGCGGCCATCACCTGGCACTTTGCCTGGCCCGAGTCGCGACCCTGGCGCCGCAGGTGCGCTTCGTCGGTCTGTCGGCGACCGTTGCCGATCCGCCGGCGCTGGCCGAGTTCCTGGCGGTCAAGGACGAGGTCGAGATCGTGCACGGCGAGCCGGGCGCCCAGCCGCAGGTGACGATCATCGATGCCCACGAGCGTCTGCCGTGGGGCGGCCATATGGGCCGCCACGCCATACCCGAGATCTACAACATCATTCGCCAGCACAAGACTTCCATCGTGTTCGTCAACACGCGCGCCCAGGCCGAGCTGGCGTTCGACGGGCTGTGGCGCATCAACGAGGACAATTTGGCGATCGGTCTGCACCACGGCTCGCTTGCGGTCGAGCAGCGGCGCAAGGTCGAGGCGGCGATGGCGGCTGGCCGGCTGCGCGCCGTGGTGGCGACATCGTCGCTCGATCTCGGCATCGATTGGGGCGACGTCGACCTGGTGATACAGATGGGGGCACCCAAGGGGGTGAGCCGCCTGATGCAGCGCATCGGCCGCGCCAACCACCGGCTCGACGAGCCGAGCCGCGCCATGATCGCGCCGGCCAACCGCTTCGAGGTGCTGGAGTCGCTGGCAGCGCTGGAAGCGGTCGAGGCGCGCGAGCTCGACGGCGATCCGCCGCGTCCGCCCTGCCTCGACGTTCTGGCGCAGCACATCGTGGGCACCGCCTGCGCCCAGCCGATCGACCGCGAGGCCTTCTTCCACGAGGTGCGGCGCGCGCAGCCCTATCGCGACCTGCCGCGCCAGGATTTCGACGACACGTTCGACTTCGTGGCGACCGGCGGCTACGCGCTCGCGGCCTACGACCGCTGGCACCGGCTGAAGAAGCTGCCGGACAGGCGCTGGATGCTGGCCTCGCCGCTGGTGGCACGGCAGTTCCGCATGAATGTCGGCACCATCGTCGAGCTGCCGCTGCTGAAGGTGAGGCTGCGGCGCGGTCCCGTGCTGGGCGAGGTCGAAGAGGCCTTCGTGCAGGGGCTCGTGCCGGGCGACACGTTCGTCTTCGCCGGCCGCCTGCTGCGCTTCGAGGGCGTGAAGGAGCTGGCGGCGATCTGTTCGCCGGCGACCGGCGGCGATCCCAAGGTGCCGGCCTATGGCGGCGGACGACTGCCGCTCTCGACGTTCCTCGCCGATCGCGTGCGCGGCATCCTGCAGGATCCGTCGCGGCATCCCAAGCTGCCGGCCGAGGTGCGCGAATGGCTGCGCATCCAGGCCTGGCGCTCGGCGCTGCCGGGCAGCGACAAGCTGCTGATCGAGGGATTCCCGCGCGGTGGCAAGCAGTTCATCGTGGCCTACTGCTTCGAGGGCCGTAACGCCCACCAGACGCTCGGCATGCTGCTGACGCGCCGCATGGAGCGCATGGGGCTGAGGCCGCTGGGCTTCGTCGCCACCGACTATGTGCTCGGCCTCTGGGGCCTCAGGCCGCCGACCAAGGAGCAGCTCGACCAGCTCTTCGACGAGGACATGCTGGGCGACGACCTCGAAGCGTGGATGGACGAATCGACCATGCTCCGGCGCTCTTTCCGCAACGTCGCGGTGATCGCGGGCCTGATCGAGCGGCGCTTCCCGGGCGAGGAGAAGTCGCGCCGGCAGGTCACGTTCAGCTCCGACCTGATCTACGACACGCTGCGCCAGCACGAGCCCGGCCACATCCTGTTGCGCGCCACCCGCCAGGACGCGGCCTGGCAGCTCGCCGACCTGAAGCGGCTGGGCGAGCTGCTGAAGCGGGCCAAGGGCCGCATCGAGTATCGCCGGCTCGATCGCATCTCGCCGCTCGCCGTGCCGGTGCTGCTGGAGATCGGCCGCGAGCGCGTGCTGGATGGCACGGCCGAGGATGAGCTGCTCGACATCGCCGCCCAGGAGCTGATCGACGAGGCGACGCGGCTTGTCTGAGGTCGCGCTCAATGGAAATCGCGCGAGGCGATCTTGATCTTCGGCCTGTCGAGGACGATGCGGCTGCGATCGTACCCTGGCTTGGCGGTCGGCCCTTTGCTCGAGCGGTGGCGCGTGGCATTGGCTTCCGCGACCTTCAGCCGGCGATCGCCGGGATCGGAGCGGACCTCGTCGCCGCGGCCGTTGGTCAGGTGGAACGTGTCGAGCGTGGAGATCGAATCGAGCTCGGCCGAGAGGTCCCACAACTCCTCGGCGACGAGATGGATCACGACATAGTCGCCTTCGCCCTCGCGCTGGATCCGGCCGCGCACACCCATCAGGCGTGAGCCCATGACGATGCGGCGGTGCGCCTCGAACACCTTGGGCCAGACCACGAGGTTGGCGATGCCCGCTTCGTCCTCGATGGTGACGAACACCACGCCCGAGGCGGTGCCCGGCCGCTGGCGCACCAGCACAAGGCCGGCCAGGGTGAAGACATCGCCGTTCTTCGAGTTCTCGAGGACTGCCGTGCTGGAGATGCCTCGCCTCGCGAAGGTCGTGCGCAGCAGGGCAAGCGGATGCGAGCGCAGGGTCAGGGAGAAGCTGCCGTAGTCGTCGACCACCTGCTCTCCGAGCGTCAGGGCGGGCAAGGTGACGGACGGCTCGGGATCGGCCGCACCATCAAGTAGCGGCAATGCCACGTCGGAGAAGCCGCGCACCGCCCACAGCACGTCGCGCCGCGAGAGGCCGAGCGAGGCGAAGGCGTCGGCGCGGGCGAGTGCCACGATCTGGCGCTTGGTGAGACCGGCGCGCCGCCACAGGTCGGCGGGATCGCGATAGGGCGTCATGCGCTGCGCGACCATGCGGTCGACATCATCTTTGGAGAGCCCCTGGACCTGACGCAGCCCGAGCCGGAGCGCGCAACGATTGGTGTGGCTGGGCTCCAGGGTGCAGTCCCAGGCGCTCGCATTGATGTCGGGCGGCCGCACCTCGACGCCGTTCTCCTGGGCGTCGCGCACGAGCTGGGCGGGCGCGTAGAAGCCCATGGGCTGGGAGTTGAGCAGGGAAGCTGCGAAGACCTCGGGGTAGTAGTGCTTCACGTACGAGGAGTCGTAGACCAGGATCGCGAAGCTTGCGGCATGACTCTCGGGAAAGCCGTACTCGCCGAACCCTTCGATCTGCCGGAAGCAGCGTTCCGCGAAGTCGCGCTCGTAGCCGTTCTTCACCATGCCTTCGATGAAAGGCGCCTTGAAAAGATGGATGGTCCCGTTGTGGCGGAACGTCGCCATGGCACGGCGCAGGCGGTCCGCTTCCTCCGCCGCGAAGCCCGCAGCGACGATGGCGATCTGCATCGCCTGCTCCTGGAACAGCGGCACCCCGAGGGTCCGCTTCAGAACAGCCTCGAGCTCGGGCTTGGGATAGACGACGGCATCCGGATTGGCTCGGTTCTTCAGGTAGGGATGCACCATGCCGCCCTGGATGGGGCCGGGCCGCACGATCGCCACCTCGACGACGAGATCGTAATACTCGCGGGGCCGCAGCCTCGGCAGCATCGACATCTGCGCCCGGCTCTCGACCTGGAAGACGCCGACCGATTCGCCGCGACAGAGCATGTCGTAGACCGCCGGATCCTTGGCGTCCATGCCGAGCTTGAGCTTTTCGCCGTAATGCTTCTCGATCAGGTCGAAGCCCTTGCGGAGCGCCGTCAGCATGCCGAGCGCCAGCACGTCGACCTTGTAGATACCCAGCACGTCGAGATCGTCCTTGTCCCACTCGACGACGGTGCGGTCCTCCATCGCCGCGTTCTGGATCGGCACCAGCTCGTCGAGCCGGTCCTCGGTCAGGACGAAGCCGCCGACATGCTGGGAGAGATGGCGCGGAAAGCCGCACAGGGCGGACGACAGTTCGAGCGCCAGCATGAGGCGCGAGTCCGTCGGATCGAGGCCCGCCTCGACGACATGGTCGATCTTCACGCCGCTCGATCCCATGCCCCAGACCGTGTCGGCCATCACGCCGACCGTGTCGGGCGAGAGGCCGAGCGCCTTGCCGACCTCGCGGATGGCGCTGCGGCTCCTGAAGGAGATCACCGTGGCGGCGAGCGCGGCGCGCGAGCGGCCTTTCTCCTCGTAGATCCATTGGATCACTTCCTCGCGGCGCTCGTGCTCGAAATCGACGTCGATGTCGGGCGGCTCGTCACGGGCGTTCGACAGGAACCGCTCGAACAATACGTCGAACTTGTCGGGATTCACCGAGGTGACGCCGAGGCAGTAGCAGACCGCGGAATTGGCGGCCGAGCCGCGCCCCTGGCAGAGGATGCCCTTGCTGCGGGCGAACTGGACGATCTCGTGCACCGTCAGGAAGTAGGGGGCGATGCCCTTGTTCCGGATGAGCTCGAACTCGTGGCGGATCGTGTCGGCGATCTTGTCCGGCACGCCGTCGGGGTAGCGCCACCGGGCGCCGTCCCAGGTGAGCCGGGCGAGCTTGTCCATCGGCGTCTCGCCGCCTTCGTACAGGACCGGGTACTGGTAGTTGAGCTGGCGCAGCGAAAAGGTGCAGCGCCGCACGATCTCCTGCGTGGCGGCGATCGCATGCGGGTGGCGGCGGAACAGGCGCGCCATCTCGGTGCCGTCCTTGAGGTGGCGTTCGGCGCTGGCGAAGCGGCGGAAACCCAGTCCGTCGACGGTGCAGCCGAGCCGGATGGCCGTCACCACGTCCTGCAACGCGCGCCGCTCGGGCACGTGATAGTGCACGTCGTTGGTGGCGACCAGTTTCACGCCCATCTCGTCTGCCAAGTCGTCGAGCTGCACGAGGCGGCGTGCATCGTCCCCGCGATAGAGCATCGTGCCGGCGAGATAGCAGCGGTCGCCGAACAGCCGGGCGAGCGCGCGCAGGCGCTCGCGGAAGGCGGGATCCTCGGGCCGGCGCGGCGGCAGGACGATGGCGAGAAGTCCCTCCGCGTATCCGGCGAGATCGTCGAAGCCGATGTCGCACTGGCCCTTGGCGGTGCGCCGGTTGCCGAGCGTCAGCAGGCGCGACAGGCGCTTGTAGGCATCGAGGTCGGTGGGATAGGCGAGCAGCGAATAGCCATCGCGCGTCTCGATACGGCTGCCGACCAGCAGCCTGATCCGGTCGACCTTCTTGTCCTTCGCGTCGCGCGTCGCCGCGAAGGCGCGGACGACGCCGGCCGGGTGGCGGCGGTCGGTGATGCCGATGGCGGTGTGGCC
>CAYRBQ010000268.1:0-3144 GCA_964422305.1 uncultured Reyranella sp.
TGCGCGTGCGGAACAGCTCGCCCCAGAGATGCGGCTGGTTGCCGATGCCGGAACAGGCGAAGCGCACCTTGTCGGGCTGGGCGTTCACCCAGGCGACGAAGGAGGCATAGTCCTTGATCGGCAGGTCCTTGTTGACCGCGATCAGGTCGTGGATGTCGGCGATGGTGGAGATCGGCTGGAAGTCCTTCAGCGGATCGAAGGGCTGCTTGAAGCCCAGCGCCACGTTGGTGGCCATGGTCGTGCTGCCGAGCAGCAAGGTGTGGCCGTCGGGCTTCGCCTTCGCCACCGCCTCCATGGCGATGATGGTGTTGCCTCCGGCCTTGTTCTCGACGATCACCTGCTGGCCGAGCAGCGCCGTCAGCTTCTCGGCGACGACGCGGCCCACGGCATCCGCCGCACCGCCGGGCCCGTAGGGAACGAGTATCTTCACGGGCTGGCTGGGCCAGGTCTGGGCGCGCACGACGGCGGCGGGCACGATCATCCATCCGGCCGCAGCGGCCAGGGCTCCACGACGCTTGAGCATGCTGTCCTCCCTTCGTTGGGACCGACCCTAGGTCGGATATGGACGGCAATCGACATCAGCGTCCGGATAGTGGACAAACGCCTTCCATGGCAAAGACACCGTCATCGCCTGCCGGAACGCTGCTCGCCGAGAACGGCGACGACGCCTACTTCGCCACGACGCTGGCCAAGGGTCTGCTGGTGCTCGAGGCCTTCGACATCGGCGCGACCGTGCTCGGCAACGCGGAAGTGGCGCAGCGCACCGGCCTGCCCCGGCCCACCGTGGCGCGGCTCACGCATACGCTCGCCGCACTCGGCTACCTGCGCCACGACGCGCGGCTCGGAAAGTATCGCCCCGGCGTGCGGGCGCTTCGCACGGCGCGGCCGCTGCTGGCCGGCCTGCCGTTCCGCCAGGTCGCGCGGCCCCTGATGCACGAGCTGGCGGAGAGCGTGCGCGGCACGGTCTCGATCGGCCTGCTCGACGGAACGACGATGGTCTATGTCGAGTCGGCGCGCTCGGGCCATGTCGGGCCGCACGTTCCCGACATCGGCCTGCCGATCCCCGTCCTCCTCACCGCGATGGGACGTGCCGCGGCGGCGATCCTGCCGGCAGCCGAGGCGGCACGGCTGGAAGAGCGCCTCAAGAAGGAAGACGCATCGCTCTGGTCGGCACGGCGAGACCGCTACCGTGCCGGACTGCGCGACTGTGCCGACCGCGGCTTCTGCACCTGCCCCGGCGAATACATGCCGTCGATCCACGCCGTCGCGGCGCCGCTGTTCTATTCGCGCGACCTGGGACAGGCCTTCGCGATCAATTGCGGCATTCCCGCCTTCCGCCTGAAGTCGGGCCAGCTCGAAGCCGAGATCGGCCCGCGCATCCGCGCACTCGCCGCCGGCATCCGCGCCCTGATCGGCGAGGCCGAGCCGGCGGCGAACCCTCGCGATCGCGCAAGGAAGCGGAAGTAGCCGTCGCTAGCGCGGCCACGCGCGAAGCGCCACGAGGCCGCCGTCGATCGGCAGCATGACGCCCGTCACCCAGCGCGATTCGTCGGAGGCGAGATAGACGGCGCCGTGCGCGATGTCCCAGGCCGTGCCTTCGACCTGCATGGGCACCATCTTCCTACGCCGGTCGCGCGCCTCGTCGCCGAGATGGGCGACCATCGGCGTGTGCACCGAGCCCACGATGATGCAGTTGGCGCGGATGTTCTGCGTCGCGTAGTCGGCCGCGACCGACATGGTGAAGCCGTGCAGGCCCGCCTTGGCCGTCGCGTAGGCCACGGCGCCGGCGCTGCCCATGAGGCCGAGCGCCCCCGCGATCGACGACACCATGATGACCGAGCCGCCGCCGCCTTCCTTCATGCGCGGCAGGCAGGCCTTGGTGCAGAGCATGGTGGTGGTGAGGTTGGCTTCGAGCACCCTGTTCCAGGTCTCGAGCGTCACGGTCTCGGGTGTGCCCGGCCCGCCGATGCCGACATTGTTGTGCAGGATGTCGAGGCGGCCGTAGGTCTTCTTGGCGAACGCAGCCATCGCCTCGGCCTCCTCGGCCTTGGCCACGTCGGCCGCGAAGACCGACGCCTCGCCGCCCTCGCCCTTGATCTGCTTCGCGAGCTGCTCGGCGCGCTCGGCGCTGCGATTGACGAGAACGACTTTCGCGCCCTCGCGCGCGAACAGGATGGCGGTCGCCATGCCGTTGCCGACACCCTCGCCGCGCGGCGCCGCACCCGTCACCACCGCGACCTTGCCCTGCAGCCGTCCCGCCATCATCCTCTCCCGCCAAATCCAGCCGGCGGAGACTAGCACCGAATGAGCGCTGAAACTCTCGAAGGCCTCGCCGATCGCTATTGCGCAGCGTGGAACACGCAGGACGGCAAGGAGCGCCGCGCGATCCTGAAGACGGTCCTCGTCGACGACGGTCTCTACGCCGACCCGTCGGTGCGTGCCGTGGGCGTCGAGGCATTGGCCGTCCACATCGATGGCGTGGTCACGCGCAATCCCGGCGCACAGATCTCGCGCACCAGCCCGGTCGATGCTCACCACGAAATGCTGCGTTTCCTGTGGAGCAACCGGCTGCCCGACGGACGCGTGCTGCGCAATGGCGTCGACTTCTGCACCGTGGCGGCCGACGGCCGCTTCCAGTCGATCACTGGCTTCTTCGGACCCATCGAGTGATTGCGAGGCAACGATGAGCGAAACCTTCGAGGGCGGCTGCACCTGCCGCCATGTGAGATACCGACTGATGTCGCGCCCGATGTTCGTGAACTGCTGCCATTGCCGCTGGTGCCAGCGCGAGACCGGCAGCGCCTTCGTGATCAATGCGGTGATCGAGACGGATCGCGTCGAGATGCTGGCGGGCGAGGTCGAGGTGATCGACACGCCGTCCAACAGCGGCAAGGGCCAGAAGATCTCGCGCTGCCCGAAGTGCCACGTGGCGCTGTGGAGCAACTATTCCGGCGCCGGCCCCAAGGCGCGCTTCGTGCGGGTCGGCACGCTCGACAATCCCGATGCGATGCCGCCCGAGGCCCACATCTTCACCTCGTCCAAACAGCCCTGGGTGATCCTGCCCAAGGACGTGGCGGTGGTGCCGGAATTCTACGACATGGCGACGACCTGGCCGAAGGCGAGCCTCGAACGGCGCGCGGCGCT
>CAYRBQ010000268.1:3244-5802 GCA_964422305.1 uncultured Reyranella sp.
TCTACGACATGGCGACGACCTGGCCGAAGGCGAGCCTCGAACGGCGCGCGGCGCTGAGCGCCGGGGGCTAGAGCGTTATGAAGTCAGATCGAATCGACGGAAGACAAAGGAAACGCCGTCGTCTCGACCGGAGCGCGAAGCGCGGAGTGGAGAGACCTTATTCCTGCGATTTGATGGCTTATTGTTGAGACGAGGTCTCTCCACTTCGCCTCGCTGCGCTCGGCTCCGGTCGAGACGACGGACTTCTCCCTATCGGACCTCAAGTCATCACACTCTAGGACTTCCAGTAGTCGGGCAGCTTCGCCGCGAGCCACTTCGCCAGCGCGGCGTTCACCGCCACCGGCTTCTCCTGCGCCATCCAGTGGCCGGACTCGACCACCACCTCGGTGAGGTCGGCGCAGTCCCGTCGCATCGGCTCGGCGAGTTTCGACGTCATGGTCTCGCAGGTCGTGTCGTAGGCGCCGTGCAGGAACAGCACCGGCATGGCGAGCTTGCCGCCGTTCCTCGCACGCTTCGAATAGGCGCCGTTCGCCTTGTGATTCATGTACCAGGAGTCGGGACCGAAGAAGCCGTTCCTGGTGAGCGCCGCGGCGTAGGCCTCCATGTCCTGCTCGGTCATCACGTCGGGATCGCGCGGCACGTCGGGGCAGTCCTTGCCGCCGAACCAGCCGCCGGCGACGCGGACCATCGAGGTCGGCGCCGGCTTGCCGACCCGCGCCGGGTCGCCCTTGCGGAACAGCGCCTTCACCATGTTGCGCGGGTTGGCATCGAAGGTGCTGCAGGCCTTGTCGAAACTCTCCTCGTAGAAGAACTGGTAGTCCCATTGGCCGGCCGGGAACTTGTCCTCGGGATAGACCGTGCGGTCGACCAACGGCACCACGCTCTCCAGGGTAAAACCGGTCGAGAGATAGGGCACGCAGAGGCTCGCCACGCCGACCGTCTTCTCAGGATGATGCGCGGCGACGTTCCACACGACCGGGCTGCCCCAGTCGTGGCCGATCCACACCGCCTTGTCGCGACCGAGCGAGGCCAGCAGCTCCAGCATGTCGGCCACGATCTCTTCCTGCGCGAAGGCCTCGTGGGTCGTGTAGGTGTTCGAGCGGCCGTAGCCGCGCATGTCGGGCGCGATGCAGCGGAAGCCGAGCGCCGCAAAGGCGGGGAGCTGATGCCGCCACGACAGCGAGAGCTCGGGCCAGCCGTGACAGAAGACCAGCAGCGGCCCGTCTTTCGCTCCGCAGGCGAGATAGCCCGTCGTGTGGCGGGCCGTCTTGACGATGTGTTCGGTGACCGGGAATGTCATGGCAGAGAGGGTTCCATGGAAATCGACACCGGTACAACCGAACTTTTGTGCAGCGTGCGCGACGGCGTGGCCGTCATCACGCTGAACCGCCCCGAGGCGCGCAACGCCATGTCGCCCGACCTCACCCAGGCGCTGCGCGAGCAGATCAAGGCGCGCGGCGACGATCCCGACGTCGGTGCACTGCTGATCACCGGCGCCGGCACGGCCTTCTGCAGCGGCGGCGACGTGAAGGGCATGGGCGGACGCGGGCCCCGAGGCCAGATGACTTACGAGGAGCGGCTCTCCGACCTGCGCTGGCGCCAGACGCACCTGACCGGCGCGCTGTTCGCGGTGCGCAAGCCCACCATCGCCGCGCTTCCCGGTGCGGCGGCCGGTGCCGGCCTCGCCATCGCGCTCGCCTGCGACATCCGCATTGCCGCCAAGTCGGCCTTCGGCACGACGGGCTACGCCAGGATCGGCCTGTCGGGCGACTACGGCATCGCCTGGCTGCTGACGCGCACGGTGGGCCCGATGCGCGCCCGCGAGCTGATGCTGACCTCGGAGAAGGTCGATTCCGAGCGCGGCGAGCGCATCGGTCTCTTCAATCGGGTCGTCGAGGACGCGAAGCTGCGGGACGAGGCCTTCGCCTTCGCCAGGTCGCTGGCCGACGGCCCGCGGGTCGCGCTGCGCCTGATCAAGGACAATCTCGACGACGCGCTGCACATCGACTACCCGACCGCGCACTTCCGCGAGGCCGAGCGCCTGGTCTCGGCGTCACGCACCGCCGACCACAAGGAAGCGGTGCAGGCCTTCGTCGAGAAGCGGAAGCCGGCATTTCAGGGGAAGTAGTCTTACGGACCGCGCGCGTCTCGCGCGCTCATGAGCGCGCAGGATGCGCGCGGTCCGCTTGACTCCTCAGTCCCTGTAGTTCGCCGCGCGCTTCTGCAGGTTGGACATGATGGCCTCGAGCTGGTTGGGCGAGCCGATCAGCTTCTGCTGCTCGACCGACTCCATCATCAGGCCCGAGGCGGCGTCGGTCGCGACGGCGGCGTTGAGCAGCCGCTTGTTGGCGCGGATGGCGTCGGGGCTCTTGCCGGCGATTTCCCGCGCCGTCTCCAGTGCAGCAGCACGCGGATCGTCGACAACGCGGGTCACGAAGCCCATCTGCTGCGCCTCGGTGCCGTTGAAGATGCGGCCGGTGTAGGTGAGCTCGCGCACCACGTCCTCGCGCGCCAGGTGCCGCATGAGCTGCGTGCCGGCGAGATCGGGCACGAGGCCC
>CAYRBQ010000269.1:0-5800 GCA_964422305.1 uncultured Reyranella sp.
AGCCTTTCCGCTGCATCCCGAATACCGCACGCTGCCGATGGTCTGGTACGTGCCGCCCCTGTCGCCGATCCAGTCGGCGGCGGAAGCAGGCAAGATGGGCGTCGACGGCGGGATGCCCGACGTGCGGTCGCTGCGGATCCCGCTGCGCTATCTCGCCAACATGCTCACGGCGGGCGACGAGACGCCGGTGGCCCTGGCGCTGGAGCGCATGCTGGGGATGCGAGCCTACATGAGGGCGAAGACGGTCGACGGGGTCATCGATCTCGCGATGGCGCGGCGTGTCGGACTCACCGAGCAGCAGATCGAGGAGATGTACCAGGTAATGGCGATCGCCAACTATGAGGATCGCTTCGTCATCCCGACCGCTCATCGCGAGACCTCCGAAGACGCCTACCGGCTGCGTGGCGCCTGCGGCTTCAGCTTCGGCAACGGCTGCTCTCCCGACGACGGCACCGGCAACCTGTTCGGGGGCGGGAAGCTCAAGGCAAAGAATCCGATGGAGATCGCGTGATGAAGACCCTGCGTGCGCTCGCGGCCCTCCTGTCCTACCCGACGGCCGAGCTGGTCGCGGCAGCCGACGAGATCCGTGAGGTTCTCGATCGCGAGGCGCTGCTTCCTGCCGCCGACCGTGCGGCGCTGGAGCGCCTGCTCGACGATCTGGCGACCGGCGACCTCTACGATCTGCAGGAGCGGTACGGTCTGCTGTTCGACCGCACCCGTTCGCTGTCGCTGCACCTCTTCGAGCACGTCCATGGCGAGAGCCGCGACCGCGGCCAGGCGATGGTCGACCTGCTCAAGCTCTACGAGGAAAGCGGCTATACGCCGACGGCCAGCGAGTTGCCGGACTACCTGCCGCTCTTCCTGGAATATGCCTCGACCCGCGATCCGCGTGCGGCGGTGGAGCTGATCGGCCAGCCTGCCCACGTCGTCGCCGCGCTGCGCGAGCGCCTCGCCAAGCGGAGCTCGCCCTACGAGGCGGTGATGTCCGCGCTGTTGGCGCTCTCCCGCGCCAGGCTCGACCGGGCGACGCTCGCGACCCTGCGCGCAGAGCCCGACCCGGAGCCCGACGATCTCGAGGCGCTCGACGCCGCTTGGGCGGACCAGGAAGTGGTCTTCGGACCGGGCGCCGCTTCCGGCGGTTGTGGGGTCGATGGCCTGTCCGACCGCCTGCGGGCCGCGATGCGGCCGGCTGACGGCGTCGCCCCACCGCTCACCCGCGGCCGTGCCGCTCGCCAGGGAGTCGCGTCATGAAAGACTACGTCTTCCACCTGCTGTTCACCTGGTATCCCTACGTCTGCTTCACGGTGTTCCTGCTGGGCAGCCTGGTGCGTTTCGATCGCGAGCCCTACACCTGGCGCGCGAGCTCGAGCCAGATCCTGCGCAAGCGGCAGCTCGCCTGGGGCTCCAACCTTTTTCACCTCGGTATCCTCTTCCTGCTGCTGGGCCACACGGTCGGACTGCTGACGCCGACGTCGGTCTATACGCTGGTGATGACCGTCGAGCAGAAGCAGCTCGTCGCCGTGGCAGCGGGAGGCGTTGCGGGCATCGTCTGCTTCGTCGGCCTGACGATGCTCCTGCATCGCCGGCTGTTCGATGTCCGCATTCGGCGCACCAGCTCGGCAATGGACATCGCCATTCTGGCCATCCTGTGGGTCCAGCTCTGCCTCGGACTCGCCACGCTGCCGTTCTCCGTCGCGCACAAGGACGGGTCGGTGATGCTGATCCTGTCGCACTGGGCACAGGGGGTCGTGACCCTGCACCCGGTCGATACCAGGACGCTCCAGGGACTCGACTGGCCCTACCTTACGCATCTCGTGCTCGGCATGACGATCTTCCTCGTCTTTCCGTTCAGCCGCCTCGTGCACATCTGGTCGGCACCGGTCTGGTACCTCGGCCGGCGCGGCTATCAGATCGTGCGCACCCGCCGTCTGCCCGCTGAGTGATCGACATGACCGAAGTTGCCGTCACCACCCCTCGCCGCCGCTTCATCCGCCCCGTCCCGGTCAGCGTGAACGGTGTTGCCATCCCGAGCGCCGACATCTCGCGCGAGACCCAGCATCATCGCTCGTCCGATCCCGATGAAGCGTGGGCGATGGCGGCCCGCGCGCTGGCCATCCGCGAATTGCTGGCGCAGGAAGCGGATCGCCTCGGCATCGATGCCGATCCGATCGAGGACGAGGACGGACGGCGCGAGACGCCGCAGGAAGCGCGTTATCGCGCCCTGCTGGAACGCGAGGTCGTCGTGCCGCGAGCCGATGAGGCCGCCTGCCGGCGATACTATGAGCAGAATCGGCGGCGCTTCCGTTCGCCGGATCTGTTCGAACCGGCCCACATCCTGCTGCCTGCCGCGCCCGGTGATATCAAGGCTCGCGAGGCGGCGCGCCGGACGGCGGCGGCACTGCTCGACCTGCTGCGCGCGGATCGCAAGGCCTTCGCCGCTCTGGCGAAGGAGCACTCGGCCTGTCCGTCAGGTGAGCAGGGCGGCAACCTCGGACAGATCGGGCCCCGCCAGACGGTCGCCGAATTCGAGGCGGCACTGCGGATCATGGAGCCCGGCACCGTGCATCCGGAACCCGTCGAAACGCGCTATGGCCTCCACATCGTGCGGCTGGATCGCCGCATCGATGGACGCGAGTTGCCCTTCGAGGCGGTTCGCGAGCGCATCGCCGACTATCTCGACACGGCGGTCCATTTCCGGGCCTTGCAGCAGTACGTCTCCGTCCTGGCCGGTCGTGCAGTCGTCACCGGCGTCGATCTTGCCGGCGCGACCGGCCCTCTTGTCCAGTAGGAGCGGCCGATGCTGTTGGGGCAACTGCTCGAAAAGCTGGGCGACGAGGCGGTCGCCGCCGAGGCCCTGATCGCGCTCGACGACCTGCCGCTGCTCGCCGAGATCGAGAAGGCGGGACGACCGTTCGGCGAAACGGCGGACGTCTACGCCGCCGGTGCGGCGCGGCGCTTCGCCGCCCTGGCTTCGGACGAGGATTGGCTCGCCCTGATGACCGCGCTCGACCGGGCGGTCGATCCCGGCCTGGCATGCCTGCGGCAGATGCTGGTGTGGTCGCTGAGGGTCGACCGGCAGGAGCGAGGGTGCGGTTGTGGCAACAGGTGTACAGGAGAGACCCATGCGTGACTTCGAGGTTCCGATCGCCGCCATCGTCTACGCCGATGGCCTCTATCCGGACCGCGTGATTGCCGAGGCCATCGCGCCGTTGCGCGAGCACGGGTTGCAACTGGCCGGCGCCCTGCAGGTCGAACCGGTGTCGAGGGGGCGCCATCCCTGCGACATGCTGCTGGAGGATCTGGCGAGCGGCGAGGTCCGTGCCATCGCAGAGGATCGCGGCAGCCAGGCGCGCGGCTGCCGTCTCGACGTCGGCTTGCTGACCGAGATCGGCGAGAACGTGCTCCACAGTCTTTACGACGACTCGCCGGTTCTGCTCGTGGTGAACAAGTTCGGCAAGATCGAGGGCGATGGCGGCGGCATGCGACAGGCGATCGCCGAAGCGGTCGATCGCGGAATTCCGGTCCTGGTGGGCGTGCCGGCGCGCAATCTCGATCGCTGGCGGGCCTTCGTAGGCCCGCTCTCCAGGGAACTCCCGGCAGAGGCGGAAGCGATCGCCGGCTGGCTTCGCGACTGCGGGATCGCGGGCTTGGCGGATGCGCGGGAGTGGCTTGAGGGAACGGTTCGGGCCGTTTGATGCGATGGAAGACGTCACTATTGCACGCGCCATTCACGTCCTCTCGGTCGTGCACTGGTTCGGAGGGGTGGCGTTCGTGACGGCCGTTGTATTGCCTGCGATCGGCCGGTTGGCTGCTCCGACCGACCGTCTGCCGCTGTTCGAGACGATCGAGCGCGGCTTCGCGTCCCAGGTCCGCATTTCCGTTCCGCTGGCGGGTCTCAGCGGCTTCTACATGGTGGAGCGCCTGGACCTCTGGCCTCGGCTGGTCCATCCCACCGGCTGGTGGCTGGTGGCGATGATCGCCGTATGGGCGATGTTCATGGCCGCGCTGTTCGTGCTCGAACCTTTCGTCCTGCACGAATGGTTCCGCCGCCGTGCCGCCATCGATCCGGTGTCCATCTTGAGGTTGATGCAGCGCGTACACTGGATAGCCGTCGTCGCAGGCTTTGCTGTGGCGGGCGCGGCGGTCCTCGGCACGCACGGGCTTCTTGGGTAGGCGTGCGATGGTCCGGCTCGTCCTTCTACCTCTGTTGCTTGTCGTTGCCGGCTGCGCGGCGCCACCGTCGTCGCCCAGGCTGATGGCCGAGTGCACGAAGCTGTTCAACATGTGGGCGCGATACGAGCAGCACTGGACCTTCCATCACACGGGACAGCGGGCAAAGGCGGAGCTGGCACTCGAGGACTGCAGGCACGATCGCTACAACGAGGGCATTGCCGAGTTGCGCCGTCTGCTGAAGCGCGGCCGGTTCGATCTGCCAGAGGTCACACCCCGGCCATGATCGGCGAGCAGCAGTCCGATCGGACGGCACTCCTCGAAAGGGAAGCCCATCTGAAGTCGATCCTGGAAACCGTGCCGGATGGCATGATCGTCATAGACGAGCACGGGATCATCCAGTCCTTCAGCGCGGCCGCCGAGCAGATCTTCGGATACGCCGCGGGCGAGATCTGCGGCATGAACGTCAGCCGGCTGATGCCGTCGCCGCATCGCGAACGTCACGACGAATACATCCGGCGGTACTTGGAAACCGGTCAGCGGAGAATCGTGGGAATCGGTCGAGTCGTGACAGGGCAGCGCAGGGACGGCAGCACCTTTCCTATGGAACTCGCGGTCGGTGAGGTCAGAAACGGCGAGTCGCGCCTTTTCACGGGATTCGTGCGCGATGTCAGCGATCGCGAGCGCGCGCGGCAGCGCATTCAGCAGTTGCAGGCGGATCTGTCGCACGTCTCGAGAGTGAGCGAGATGGGCCAGATGGCGTCCGCGCTGGCCCATGAGATCAACCAGCCGCTCGCAGCCGCCTTGAATTACCTGCATGCGGCCCAACGCCTCCGCGCAGGCCCGCAGCAACAGGACGAGGGGCGCCTCGGTGAGGCGATCGAGCATGCGGTGCGGCAGGTGGAGCGCGGGTCGCAGATACTGCGCCGGATGCGTACCTTTCTCAGGAAAGGGGAGCCCGATTTCCGGGCGGAGGACATTGGCGGCCTGATCAGGGAGGCCGGCGGGATCGCCCTGGTGGGTGCCGCCGAAAGAGGTGTGAAAGTGAATTTTGCGATCGCTCCCGGTTTGCCCGCTGTGCTGGTCGACAAGATCCAGATCCAGCAGGTGATCGTGAACCTGGTCCGGAATGCGATCGAGGCAATGGAGCAGAGCGACCGTCGCGAACTGACGATCTCGGTCGGTCCCGCACACGATGGGGAACGGCGGGTCCTCATCGACATATCCGACACCGGGCCGGGGCTGGCTCCGGAGGTCCTCCAGCGGCTTTTCCAGCCTTTCGTTACCACCAAGACCCACGGCATGGGGGTCGGTCTCTCCATCTGCTGCTCCATCGTCGCGGGCCATGGCGGCGAACTTGTCGCGCAGTCCAATACCGCGGGGGGAACGACTTTCTCCTTCACGCTTCCGATGGCCGAAGAGGCGGAAGAGCCCGACCATCCGGCAGGCTGATGCATGCACTGCCAGCAGCCCCGCGCCGGGCGATACCCGGCCATGCGCTGGTGAAGTTGCAGGTTCAGCAGGATTATGGTAGGAAAGATATTATGTTGGCCGACCTGCATTCCCTTCGGGGGGACAGGGCCCCACCGGTGACTCGCGGGGGGCTTTATCGGTCCGGCGGCGCCCGGGG
>CAYRBQ010000270.1:0-5769 GCA_964422305.1 uncultured Reyranella sp.
ATCCTGGGCGGCTCGCACAGCGCCTATGCCGCCGCCTGGGCGCTGCTGCGTCTGCCCGGGGCGGCGCGGCTCGGCCCCGGCCAGGTCGAGATCCTGCAGCGCCGCCCGCCCGTCGTCTTCTATCCCGACGCGCAGGCGGCGGCCGCCGACCTCTATCCGGTGCGGCCCGGCGACATCTGCCCGCGCACCGGCCGCGTGCACCGCATGGGCGGGCTGCGCGGCTTCGGGCGCGAGATGTGGCGGCAGGTCGCCGGCCGCCCCGGCACGACGCCCGACCCGCGGATCGGCACGCGCGCCCTGCCGAGCCTGCCCTCAGGCCTGCTGCAGGCCATGCTCGAGGAGGCGGCGCTGGTGGTCGCCTGCTTCGGCTACGGCTCGATCACGCTGCCCGTGCTCGACGCGACGGGCCGGCCGATCGCGCTCGCCGCCGACGATGGCCTGCCCGCCGTCGGCGAGACCTGCCGGCTCCTCACCGCGCAGGGCCGTCCGCTAGGGCGGCTGTTCGGCATCGGCCTCGGCACCGGCTATCGCCTGCCCGCCAGCATGGGCGGCGAGCCCAACTTCGACGGCCAGGCCAACAGCCTGTGGCTCTACCAGAACGACATCGGCGCGACCGTCCACCGCGAGATCCGGCGGCTCGACCGGGCGCCGCTGGCGACCGCGGCGGAGTGAAACGACACCCCAAACGACGACCACAACGACCCGGCTTCCCGACCGGTCCCGCGCTTCGAATTGCCAGCAAATCCGCGCTTTTCGCGGCGGCGTTTGTCACACCTGATTGAGACAAATGTTGTGACAAACCCTGTGCGCGCCGCGCCTGCGTCCGATGCCTTCGAGTGGGCGCCGTTGGATCGGCGCCTCGGTCGGTCTCACGCGTCGGACGCGGCGCGGGACCGGCTTGTGCTGAGCGACGCCGCGGCTGCTGCCGCGGGACCTCCCCACCTCCTGCTCTGGAGCGTACCCGGGAGTCCCTCGGGACGGGGGCCGGGCGGGGCGTGGCCATGACGATGTGTCGCCAAAGGAAAAGGCGCGGTCCCCGAGAGGAGCCGCGCCTTCGCCATCGTGACGTTCTTCTACCACGAAACCTGCGGAACCTGCTCATCGCGCGCCACAGAACGGACCTGCAAACTTTGCCGGGCTGAAATATCGTTGCGCCCATGACGACCCGTCGACGGCTTCTCCTTGCAGGCACTGCCAGCACCGCGCTGGCGCTCGCGGCATCGCGCGCCCGCGCGCAATCCTGGAACGACGGGCTGGCGCACCCGATCCCCTACACGCCGCCGCCCGGCAAGGGGAAGGAGCGTGCGCTCGTGCTGGGTGGCGGCGGCGTCTACCTGGTCTCGTGGATGATCGGCTACTTCCACGCGCTGAAGCAGGGCGGCGTCGATCTCGCGACCGCCGACATCGTGGTCGGCACCTCGGCGGGCTCGATCGCGGGCGCGGTGCTCTCGGGCGGGCGGCTGTGGCGGCTGAGCGGCGAGCTCGACATCTTCGGCCACTTCCCCAAGCTCTTCGCCGAGCTGGTGCCGGCGCTGCAGGCCAACGAGAGCCAGGAGCGCGCGCGCCGGATGGCGGTGCAGGCGACCAACGCCGACCCGGAGACCATCCGCGCCATCGGCCGCGCCGCGATGGCGGCGCGCAACCCGGCGAACGCCGAGAGCTACGCCCGGACGGTGCAGCGCGTGATCGGCGGCGGTGCGTGGCCTTCGCCGGCGCTGCACACCACGGCTAACGATTGCTACACCGGCGAGCGCCTCGTCGTGAGCCAGAGCGCCGGCATCCCGATCGAGACGGCGTGCGCGGCCAGCTCCTCGCTGCCGGGCTCGATGGGCCCGACCTGGCTGAAGGACCGGCTCTGCATGGACGGCGGCATCTGCCCGACCAGCACGCATTGCGACGTGGTGGCGGGGGCGAAGCGCGCCCTGGTGATCTCGCTCTCCGACGGCGGGCCGGAGGCGGTGACGCAGGGCCTGCGCACGTCGGGCATGCCCAACACGCTCGCCCAGGAGATCCGCGACCTCGAGGCCGGCGGCACGAAGACGATGCTGGTGGTGGCGGGCCTGCTGCCCGGCATGGACAGGCTCGACAGCATCATGGACCCGCAATGGATCGCGCCGCAGCTCAACTACGGCCACGCGCGCGGCCAGGCGGACCTGGCGAAGGTGAAGGCGTTCTGGAGTTAGCGGGGTGCAGGCGGATCAGGCGGATTTGCCGGCCACCGATTGTCGGGTCCGACCTCACACCCTATATTCCTACGGTATGACGTAGGAGTTTCGGCATGCCGAGAGGCGCCCGTTCCACTTCGGCTGCGGCCACCCCGCCGCAAGGCCAGACAATCCGCAAGGCGCGGCTCGGGGCCAAAGCCCAGGTCGTGTTGCCCAAAGAGGCGCGGCGCGCGCTGGGACTGGCGCCCGGCGACACCTTCGCCTTTGCCATCCGCGGCGACGACGTCCGGGTGATTCGTGCCCCGGCCGAGGGCGACGACCCGTTTGCCTGCTTCACCGAATGGGCGAGCGAAGCCGATCGCTCCGGCTATGCCGACCTTTGACCGCTTCGACGTCGTCTCGGTTCCGTTTCCCTATACCGACCGGCCGGTTCGCGAGCGGCGGCCGGCGCTGATCGTCTCCCTGCCCGTGCACGAAGACCGCACGGGCATGCTCTGGGTCGTGATGATCACGTCGGCCCAGCACCGGCCCTGGCCCGGGGATGTTCGCCTCGCCGACCACGCCCGTGTCGGCCTGTCGATTCCCTCCATGATCCGCACCGCCAAGATCGCCACCGTGGAAGCTCGCGACGCACGCAAGCTCGGGCGTCCGTCGGCCGCCGAGATCAGGGCCGTGCGCGCCGCCCTGGTACAGATTCTGGGGTGACCGGCTCTCGGTGCGGGCGGCCGCTGGGGAATAACGGGCTCCTCCGTCGTCTCAACCGAGGAGCGCAGCGACGAGCGGAGAGACCTTCTCTCTACCCGCACACGGCTACGCGCGGAGAGAAGGTCCCTCGGCTTCGCTCGGGACGACGGGATGGCTAGCTCGGCATCTTGTCGATGAACCCGACCACCGACGCCAGCCGCCCATCCGGCGCCAGCGCACAGAAATCGATACCCTCGACGACCGACGGCCCAGCCGCGGGACCGAGCGACCAGGTGAACCGCAGCGCGCCGTTGTGGTGATCAACCTTCGAGGTGCGCTTCAGCACGAAACCCGGGAACTTCGCCTGCACGCCCGCCAGCATGGCATCGACGCCGGCATGGCCGTCGCTCGTCATCACCGGATCGCGATAGCTGCCCGCCTCGGCCCAGGCGCGGGCGATGCCGGCGCGGCGACGGCCGGCGTCGGTCTCGTTCCAGGTGGCGACGTAACTGTCGACGGTCTCCTGCGGCGACGGGGCCTCGACGACGTCGTCGGGCGTGGCGGCGGCAGCGGCGGGATTGGACATGGCTTCCTCCTGCGGATGGTTGATCCAGGCGGGAGGTAAGCGCGGGACGGGGTGGGAGGCGATTGTCTGGGAGGTAATATGGCGCGCTAATCGGCCTACGTTCTTCAAATAGCCACGCGTACAAGTTCCAGCACGATACTCCATAGAGGCCCAATGAATGACCACGTCATCCAAATTGTCAGGGCAAGAACGGCTGCGGACGCAGTGACCGACAAAAAGATGAACAGAGGCCGGCTCCCGTGCGCAAGTTCGAGAGCATCCACAAAAAAGGAATGCTTTGAGTCAGTATGCCAAGGGTTCAGTTTCCAAACGATCACCGGCACGGCGAGGATGAAGAATAGAATGTTGAAGAAATTGTCCAGGGCAAGGTCGGCAATTGAGCCATAGCTTTCAAGAAGGCGGACAAGGAGCCTAAGATCTTGATCGTCACCGACAAGCTTCTGACGGGTTACGACGCACCTGTCCTGTACTGCCTCTACCTCGACAAGCCGATGCGTGATCACGTCTTGCTGCAGGCGATTGCGCGCGCCAACCGACCCTACGAGGACGCCCAAGGCGCGCGGAAACGCGTCGGCCTGATCGTCGACTTCGTGGGCGTGTTGCGCGAGCTGAAGAAAGCTTTGCGCTTCGATTCGGAAGAGGTCAGCGGTGTCATCGAAGACCTCGACCTTCTCCTGGAGGACTTCCTGCAGAAGATCGCGGCGGCCGAGCGTAACTATCTCTATGCGGGAGACGGCGGCAGCGCGGATGAGAAGTTGGAGCGCGTTGTCTATGGGCGATTCATGGACCCTGAGGCCCGCAAGTCGTTCTTCGAGGCTTACAAAGATATCGAAGCGCTATGGGAGATCCTCTCGCCCTCGCCAGAGCTGCGCGATCACATTCTGACCTACAAGCGGCTTGCCCAGCTCTATGCGACGGTGCGCAACGCCTATGCCCAGCAGACCGGCTTCGTCGCCGATCTCGCCTACAAGACGCGCCGCCTGATCGAGGAGGGCGCCACGCAGGACGGGCTCGGGCGCCTCACCAAAGCGGTGACCTTCGATGTGAAGACACTGGAAGCGCTGCGGCGTGACAAGGGCTCGGACGAGGGCAAAGTGTTCAATCTTGTCCGCGGCTTGCAGGCAGAGATCGACGAGGACCAGGACGCCGCGCCGGTGCTTCAGCCGTTGAAGGATCGCGCGGAGCGCATCTTGAAGGATCTGGAGGATCGACGGACCACAGGACTGGCCGCGATGGATCTACTCGCGGCGTTGGCCGCCGAGAAAGATGCGGCAGCACGGGCCGCGAAGGAGAGCGGGCTGTCGGCCAAGGGATTCGCCGTCTATTGGACGATCCGTGAGGACGCCGCCTTGAAGACGGCCTCCGTCAACCCGATGGAACTAGCTCGCGAGTGCGAACGCCAGCTCGCGAAGTTCGCGAACGCGGGCGTCAATCCCGACGAGCAACGTCAGCTTCGTGCAGCCTTGTATCTGCCATTGCTCAGGGTTCCTGCAACCGAGCGTTCGCGGCTTGTCGAGCTTATCGCAGCCATCCTCACGCAATGAGGCGGGCTTCCCTTGCAGATATGAGCCCAGCGGACCGCCTAAGGCGGCGTGTGGATTCTTGGGCGGCACGGTTACGCGTTTCACCCCGAGCGGTTCGTGTCCAGCGCATGACCAAGAAGTGGGGTTCGTGTTCGCTGTCAGGAACACTAACGCTAGCGAGTGACCTTAACGACAGGACTCGGGCCTTTCAGGATTTCGTGATCGTCCACGAACTCCTGCACCTGAGAATCCCCAATCATGGAAAGCTATTCAAAGCGCTTCTCACTTTGCACGCGCCAGACTGGAGAAAGCTTCAAGCGGGCATCAGCACGCGAACTGTGAGTGCGGCCGCGCTCTAAGCCGCCTCTTTCTTCCCCTTCACCGCCGTCTCCACGAACGCGACCAGGTCGCCGACCGTGAACATCTTCTCCGACGCCGCGTCGGGGATCTCGATGCCGAAGGCGTCCTCGATCGACATGATGAGCTCGACCTGGTCGAGGCTGGTGGCCTTGAGCTCCTCGACGAAGCGCGCGCCGTCGGGTGCTGCCGAGGCGGCGGGGCCGAGGCGGGCGGTGAGGATCTCTCGGGTCCGGCGGGCGATGTCGTCCATGGCGGTTCCTTCCTGTTCAGCGCGGCCGGGTGCCGGGGCGCTGCGGGCGTTCATTGCGGGCGGCGGCCGCCCGGGATCTCGAGGCTCGGCGCCGATAGAAGGCGACGGGGGGCACCCTCACAAGGGCCGGATCGTCGCGCCCGGGGGAACGCCCCCAAACGCTCGAGAGAAGCTTCCGACCCCCTTCGCCGCGTCGCGCCT
>CAYRBQ010000271.1:0-5767 GCA_964422305.1 uncultured Reyranella sp.
GAATGCGTCCTGCTCGGCGCGCGTGATCTGGAACTTCTGCGCCACGGTCTCGGCGGTGTTGCCCATGTGATAGCCGTGGAACGCGTCCCACAGGCCGTCCTTCAACATGGTGTCGACCATCTTGAGCTCGCCCATCGTGGTGCCGTCGCGCATGCGCGCGGCGTGCGGCGCCTGGCTCATGCTCTCCTGGCCGCCGACCACCATGATCGAGGCGTCGCCGTTGCGGATCGCCTGCCAGCCGAAGGCGACGGCGCGCAGGCCCGAGCCGCAGAGCTGGTTGATGCCGAGCGCCGTCTTCTCGACCGGGATGCCCGAGTTGACGGCGGCCTGGCGCGCCGGGTTCTGGCCCTGACCCGCGCTCAGGATCTGGCCCATGATGACTTCGTCGACTTCCTCGGGCTTCACCTTGGCGCGCTCGAGCGCGCCTTTGATGGCGACCTTGCCGAGATCGTGCGCAGGCACCGCACTGAACGCACCGTTGAACGAGCCGATCGGCGTGCGCGCCGCACTCGCGATGACGATTTCCGTAGCCATGAATCCCTCCTCCGGGCCGCCCTTGCTGCCATTTACAGGCCCGCGGCACGGCTCGGCAAGGACCCTCGCGGCACTGCAGCAACCCCCTTCATTCCGAACAGCGGCCGGACCCAGCGGCAGGGGCGCACCAGTCCTGCATAAAGCGCCCAGGTGCCGATGAAGGTCCCGAGAACCGCCAGGACGAAGCCCGGCAGCGGCGGCACGCCCGACGCGAGGAGCACGTAGACGACGATCACCGTCACGGTCTGGTGCAGGATGTAGAATGGATAGACCGCCTCGGTGGCTTCCGCGAGGAACGCCGGCCGCTTCGTCAGGTAGCGGTGCGCGAAGCCCAGGATCGCGAACAGCCAGGCCATGATGTTGATCGCCGACAGGAGCCCGAACACCGGCCGCACCTCGGGCGGAATCGCGGGCCGTATCGTTCCCTGGAAGAAGCCGATGTAGAGCGCCGCATAGGCGGCGATGCCAATGGCCAGCGAGAGCAGGCGCTGGCGCTGGAGCGCATTCAACAGGTCGGTCGAGCCGAAGATGAACGCGCCGTAGAGCAGCAGGGCGCCGTACGAGACCAGGCCGTGCCAGTCGCCGACCAGACCGTTGATGTTGTGCGAAACCGGCGCCAGCCACAGGATTGACGCGGCGAGCGGCAGCACCATCAGCCACTGCAGGCCGAAGCGCGCGGCAGCCTGCCCGGCGTGCTCGACCGCCTCGCGCCCGGAGGCCGAGCGCGCCCACAGGAAGACCGGCAGCAGCACGAGCGTCAGGACCAGCACGTAGGCCAGGAACCAGAGATGGTGCCAGCTCAGGTTGCCGTCCGGGTAGGCGCCGCCGTCGAAGGCATGCGGCAGCCACTCGACGAACGAGCCGGTGAACTGACCGCGATAGAGCCGTTCCAGATAGACCTGCGGCGGCACGATCACCGCCATGCCGAAGACCAACGGCAGGAGGAGCCGCTTCAGGCGATCCCGGACGAAGGCGCCGGAGCTGCGGTCGCCCAGCGCCAGCATAATGGCCGCCCCCGAGACCAGGAACAGCAGCGGCATGCGCCAGCGGTTCATGAACCGCATGATCTCCCGCAGCCATTCCATGCTGTCGGGGCTGGTGACGTGCCAGCTCCAGCCCGACCAGGCCATGCCGGCGTGGTAGAGAATCAGCAGGCTGAAGGCGATGACACGCAGCCAGTCGAGATCGGCGCGGCGGGGGTTCATGACGATACCTCGGACGTTCGTTGAGAACGCCCGACAGCTACACGCCAAGCCCTTGATTCCGCGTCGATTTGTGACGACCGGCGATCCGGATGGGACGACCGGCGACCTCAGCTCTTGACCGGCACCAGCGCCTCGAAGCGCTGTCGGTAGCGGCGACTCAGGTTCACCTCGGCGCCGTCCTGGAGGCGGATACGCCAGTCGCCGCTCACCCAGGGTGTCACCTCGACCACGCGGGCGATGTTCACCAGATGTGACTTGTGTACGCGCACGAAGCGCTTCGAGTCGAGTTCGCCCTCAAGCCTGGTGAGCGAGGAACGGATCTCCAGGGTCTCGCCGCCGACATGGAGCACGGCGTAGTTGCCGGAGGCCTCCACCCAGTCGATGTCGGCCACCTCGACCATGATCTCCTTGCCACGCCGGCGCACCGCGAAGCGTTCCGGCAGGGTCCCGCCCGGGTTCACCACGGGCGCGGGCGCCGGCTTGAGGCCGAGCAGGTGCTTCAGGATCAGCACGCCGCCACTCAGCATGGCGTAGGAAATGACGTCCTTGGCGAACTCGTAGCCCAGCCGCTCGGCCGTTACCGGAAAGCTGTAGGCCTCGCCCACGATGGCGTTGAACCAGAGCAACCGCAGCGCCGCCATGCCGAGCGTGTGCATCACGCTGTAGGGTACGACCGCGAGGACATGGATCGCGATGTTGCGCGCGCCGCCGGTGACCGGCCATCGCCGGTGCAGCCAGTAGATCGCGGGCAGCAGCGCCGCCACGACGATATGACTGGCGCCCTCCAGCGCGATCGCGCGGCCGGCGCCCATCTCGACGCCGCGCCGGCCGGCATCGGAGATCTCGACCGGCACGCGCGCCGCCATCGAGATCGCCAGCGCTGCCGCCCAGACCGCCGGCGCGCGCCAGTCGATCGTCCGTCCTTGCGCCGCCGTCATATCGCCCGCAGCCAGTCGATCAGCGGCATCCAGCAGAGTTCCTTGGCGCGACCGCTCACCACCATGCCGATATGGCCGAGCGGCAGGTCGAGACGCGTCACGTTCTTCAATCCCTTCGCGGGGTCGGCGAGCGCCGCAGCCGAGAGCGGCGGCACGATGCGGTCGCCCGAGGGGATCATGACCAGCGGTGGCGTCTTGATCCTCGACGGCACGATGCGCTTGCCGCCGACCTCCCACTTGCCCTCGCCCGGCGTATTGTCGCCGTACCAGCCGACCAGGCACTCGCGTGCCGTGGGGCCGGCGAGCGGCGCACCTTCGTTCAGCCAGTCCTCGAGCAGCACGAATTCCTTCGCGCCGTCGCCCTGCTGGTCCATGCCGAGGAAGCGGCCGAATTTCTTCACCGCGAGCCAGGGATCGAGCGACCAGAACAGGGTCTGCAGGATATCGACCGGCAACTCGCCGACCCGGTCGGCGACCTGTGCCAGCAACGGCCCCGTCGAGAGCAGGAAGGCGTGGCCGGTGCGGTCGGCGTGGAAATCCCAGGGCGCGGCGAGCAGGGCGAGTCCCGCGACGCGGCGCGGCTGGCGGGCGGCGAGCGCCACCGTGAGTGTCCCGCCCATGCAGTAGCCCATCACTGCGGGCGCACGTCGTGACCGCTTCGTCAGGAATGCGACGGCGCGCTCAAGGCGCGCGACATAGGCGGTCGTGTCGAAGCGCCGCTCCTCGGCGTCAGGCGTGCCCCAGTCGACGAGGTAGGGCCGCAGCCCTTGCGCCGCCATGGCGCGCAGCAAGCTCTTCTCTGCCGTGAGGTCGAGGACTTCCCAGCGGTTGATCAGCGAGGGCACGACCAGCACGGCCCGCGCGCCACGGACACGTGCCGCACGATGCGTGGCACCGTAGTCGAGCAGCCGCGTATTGCCTTCACTCCAGACCGCAGGCGGGTTCTCCAGCGAACGGTGGACCTGGTGTTGGCGATAGGCGAGGACGCCGTCGGCCAGCCGCGCCATGCGGCGGGCGATCTCCCGTTGCAGCGCAGGCTCGAAGCCCGCCGTGCCGGTGCGCGCCTCAAGAGCGGCGATCTCCGGCAGCAGCGCGGCGATAGGCTCAGGTGCCGGCGAGCTTTGATTCGAGCTCGGCGATCCTTGCTTCCAGAGCTTCAATGCGCTTTCGGAGCTCGCCCACGTCATCAGCGCCGTTCCCAGGTGCAGCGGCAGCGGACGGGGGCCAAGGCGTGGGTGCATTTGAAGCTCCTTGAGGGGCCTGCATCGCCGAAGCGACCTGCGCGTTCGCGGCCGCGAACAGCCGGGCGATCTGCTCGGTCACGGCCTGGTCGGAGGCGAGCCCGGCGAGTTGGCTCTGCCAGAGGTCGAGATAACGGCGGGCCAGCTTGTCGAAGTCGGCCGGGGCGTCGTCGTTTTCAGAGGCCATGACGGACTATAGCGCATCGTCGCGCGAACGTTGCTTTCGCAGGCGCAAAGCCCGCCTTGTCGCACTGCGGCATCGGCGCTATGGTGGCCGATCCGAAGTAAACGGGCGTTCACGGCGCGCGGGGGCTGGAGGAGCGAAGCGTAATGGCCGATCAGGCAGTACCCGAAGGCGGTCCGAAACCGGCGCCGGTGGTCATCAAGAAGTACGCGAACCGGCGGCTCTACAACACCGCCACCTCGGCCTATGTCACGCTCGACCATCTCTCGCAGATGGTGAAGGACAAGACCGATTTCGTGGTCTACGACGCCAAGACCGGCGACGACATCACCCGCTCGGTGCTGACGCAGATCATCTTCGAGGAAGAGAGCAAGGGCGGCCAGACGCTGCTGCCGATCCCCTTCCTCCGCCAGCTCATCTCGTTCTACGGCGACAGCCTGCAGGGCGTGGTGCCGCAGTATCTCGAGATGTCGATGACGCAGTTCGCGCGCAACCAGGACCAGATGCGCCGCTACCTGCAGAATGCCTTCGGTTTCAACCCGTTCCAGCAATTCGAGTCGATGGGCAAGCAGAACATGGCGCTGTTCGAGAACGCCATGCGCATGTTCAACCCGTTCGGCACGGCACCCAACGGCCAGGCCGCGCCCAAGCCGCCGGCGGCCGCCAACGGCCAGGAACCGCCCAAGCCCGAGACCGCGGCAGCGCCCGCCAACGACACGGCGATCGACGACCTCAAGCGCAAGCTCGACGAGCTGCAGGCGCAGCTTTCGGAGCTCGGCAAGAAGTCCTGAGCTCCGTGAACGCGCCTCCTTCTTCGATGGCGCGACGCGTCGTGTCGCCCTGCATCGGCATCTGCACGATGGACCGCAAGAGCGGCTTCTGCCTCGGCTGCAAGCGTACCATCGAGGAGATCGGCCGCTGGCAGCTCCTCGACGACGAGGCCCGTCAGGCGATCCTCGACAAGCTTCCGAGCCGCACGTTCTAGATGGCGCGGGACTCGAAATGTCCCATTTCGGCTTCCTATCTTGTCAGGATTTTCCGCCGCCAAGTCCTTGAGCAGTCACGCTGATCGCCGGATCGAAACGGGAAGAAAATCGCGATTTGCGCGGAACGGAAATGTCCCGGAACAACGAAGGCCGGCGCGGGAAGCGCCAGCCTATAGAAAGATCATACGCAAACCTGCTGAACCTGCAACTCAGCGCCCCCTGAAGGCGGGCTTGCGCTTCTCGCGGAACGCCGAAGTGCCCTCCTTGTAGTCCTCTGTCAGGCCGGTCAGCACGTTCTGGTCGGCATCCATGTGGCTGCCGAGATCGTCGAGCGCGTGGGCGAGACGATTCACGGTCGTCTTGGTCATACGGACCGGGATCGGCGGCTGGCGCGCGATGCGCTCGGCGAAGGCCATCGACGCGGCGAAGGCCTGGCCGTCTTCCACGACGTTCTCGACCAGGCCCCAGTCCAGCGCCTCTCTCGCGCCGATGCGGTCCGACGCCAGGATCACCGCCTGCTTGGTGCGCGCCGGTCCCATCAGCGCCAGCATGCGCGGGATCGAGCCCCAGCTCATGTTCATGCCGAGCTCGACCTCGGGAATGCGGAAGTGCGCACTCTTCCCGCAGATGCGGAAGTCGAGCGAAACGACCAGCGCCGCCCCGCCGCCGATGCAATGGC
>CAYRBQ010000272.1:0-5755 GCA_964422305.1 uncultured Reyranella sp.
TTCTTCTCTGCCGCCTTCTCCATCACGAGATCGAAGCCTTCGCGCGTGCCGTCGCAGGGATTGTCGCCCTCGGCCAGCCGCCAGACGTTCGACTTGCCCGAGCGTTTGAAGGTCAGCAGGCCCGCGACCTTGCAGGGCGTGCCCTTCTCGACGGTGGCGACGCGGAAGGTGACCTCGCCGCGGATCTGCACCGCGCCGGCCGCAATGCGCTCGACGACGCCGTCGATCGCCGCATAGTCGCCCTCGGTGCCGGGTGCCACGCTGTCGATGCGGCCCTTCACCAGCCAGAGATTGCCCTGGCGCGTCACCGTGACCTCGCCGGTCTTGGCGCCCCTGATCTTGGCGTGGCGGCCCCAGGCGATCTTGCGCGCGTCGGCGAAGAGCTGGGCCTCGGCGTCGGAGTCGACCAGAGTCCTGACGACCTTCGACTGGGCGGCGGGCAGCGGCGAGGTGAGGCCGCTGGTCGGCGCCCCCTGCTGGATGGTCGGCGCCTGCAGCGGCGGCGGCGCGGGATACATCGGCGTGGCCTGCGGCTGCTGCTGTTGCGGCTGCTGCGCCGCGGCGATGCCGGGAACCAGTCCGCCGAGGAGGAGGATCGACGAGAGGAAGCGGTTCATTCGCATGGCTCTTACCTCAGCGGACGGGGCAAGGCTATCACCGCGCCGGTGGATTGGCGGGGGCAGCGGGCGCGGCCGGCGTCGCGGGTGCGGGGGCCGACGGCAGCTCGCCGCGCAGGCCCGCCTCGGCGCGGCGGGCGGCCGGGGTGCCGGGCGGCACCAGCCGCAGCACCCGCTCGAAATCGGCGACGGCCTGCGGGCGCGCACCGCGGGCGAGGTTGGCGAAGCCGCGCTCGAGCAGCGCCTCGGAATGGTCGGGCGCGATCGACAGCGCCCGATTGGCGTCGACCAGCGCCTTGCCGGGATCGCGCGCGTTGCGCCAGGCGGCGGCGCGCAGCACCAGCACCTCGACATCGTCCTGGCGCAGCCGGATGGCGCGGTCGAAATCGGAGATGGCGCGCGGCCATGCCTGCATGGCCGCGTAGGAAAGGCCGCGGTCGACCCAGAGGTCCGGATCGTCGGCCTTGAGCTCGAGCGCGCGGCTCTGCGCCTGCGCCGCCTTCTCGGCACCGCCCGCCTCCATCCAGGCCTGGCCCGCCTGCGCCCACAGCTCGGCACGCAGCCCGGGACGATCCTGGCCCATGTCGCGGGCCAGCGCCTCGAACTGCGCCGCGGCCTGGGCATGGCGGCCGGACTGGAACATCGCCACGGCCACGCAATGACGCGCGCCCATGCCGCCGCCTTCGGTGATCCACTTCTCGGCAGCGGGCAACGCCTTCAGGGGCTCCATGCGCGCGAGCCGCATGCAGTCGGTGTACTTGCGCAGATGATCGGGCGAGGACTCCACGCCCGACGGTCCCGGCAACTGGCCCCGCGGCGCCGGGATCACCGGGATCGGCTGCGCCGACACGGCGGACGCGCCGAGCAGGACCACCAAGAAAATCGTGCGGCCAAACACCATGCTTGCAAAGAACCGCGCCGCGGCGATCCTGACAAGATGACAAGACGTCTTTTCATCTTCGGCCTGGGCTACAGCGGCCTTGAAATCGCCAGGCTTGCGCGGGCCGAAGGCTGGTCTGTGGCCGGCACCTGCACCACGCCCGACAAGGCCGCGCGCCTCGCCAAGGACGGCATCGAGGCGCACGTCTTCGATGGCAGCGCGGCGCTGCCCGACGGCGCGCTCGGCGGGAGTTCGCACGTCTTGTGCACCGTCTCGCCCGGCAGCGCCGGCGATCCCGTGCTGCGCACCATGGCGGGCCCGATCGGCCGCGCGCACTGGCTGGGCTACCTCTCGACCACCGGCGTCTACGGCGACCATGGCGGCGGCTGGGTCGACGAGACGACGCCGCTCCGCTCCACCCAGCCGCGCAGCGTCGAGCGCATGGCGGCCGAGCAGGCGTGGCGCGACCTCGCGGCGAAGAGCGGTGCGGCGCTGCACATCCTGCGCCTGCCCGGCATCTACGGGCCGGGCCGCAGCGCCATCGACCAGGTGAAGGCCGGCACCGCGCGACGCATTGACAAGCCCGGCCAGTTCTTCTCGCGCATCCATGTCGCGGACATCGCGCGCGCCGCGCTGAAGGCCGCGGAGCGCGTGCAGGGCATCGAAGTATGGAACGTGGCCGACGACCTGCCGGCGCCCAACGCCGACGTGGTCGCCCATGCCTTCGAGCTGCTGGGGCTCGCCGTGCCGCCCGCGATCCCGTGGGAGCAGGCCGCGCCCACGATGACGCCGATGGCACGCTCCTTCTATAGCGAGAGCCGCCGCGTGCGGAACGATCGCCTGAAGCGCGACCTCGGCGTCGCGCTCGAGTATCCGACCTATCGCGAGGGGCTCGCCGCTATCCTGCAAGCTCGCTGACGGTCGCGATCAGGCGCGCGATGTCGGCCGGCGTGCTGAGGCGATGGTCGCCGCCCTTGATGAAGGTCGTGACCACCTCGGGCGCATCGAGATGCTGCGCGATCTGCAATGAGTATTCCCACGGCACGTCGGCATCGCTCTGGCCGTGCAGAAGGCGCACCGGACAGGGCAGCGACAGCGGCTTGTCGAGCAGCAGATGGTTGCGCCCCTCCTCGATCAGTTTCCAGGTGAAGACCGACGGCTCGGGCGAATATTGCGACGGCCGCTCCAGCCTGCCGTCGCGCTGCAGCGTCGCGCGGTCCTCGGGCGACAGACCTTTCAGCAGCATGCGCTCGGTGAAGTCGGGCGCGGCGGCGATCAGCACGAGGCCCGCCAGGCGCTCGGGCCGCGCGCGGGCGGCGAGCAGCGACAGCCAACCGCCCATGCTCGATCCCACCAGCACGAGCCTGCCGGTCGTGAGCCGGTCGATCGCGGCCAGCGAATCGTCGAGCCAGCGGCCGATCGTGCCGTCCTCGAACCTTCCCGACGACTGGCCGTGGCCGAGATAGTCGAAGCGGAGGAAGGCTTGGCCGCACTTCTCCGCCCAGGCTTCGAGCGCGACGGCTTTCGTGCCGGTCATGTCGGAACGGAAGCCGCCCAGGAACACGACGGTCGGTGCGCGGCCCGGCGTCGTCGCATAGGCGATGGTGTTGCCGTCATCGCGCTGCAATCGCTCAACCCTACCCACGTAGTCGCTCCCGTGTTACCTGCTCTCTCCCCACTCGTTTAACGCAAAAGCAAACACAGTGCCCGCACCCACTCTCCTGCAGATCGTTCCCACGCTCGCCGGCGGCGGCCTCGCGCGGGCCACGCTCGATGCGGCGCAGGCGGTGGTGGCGGCCGGCGGCTCGGCGATCGTCGCCTCGCCGGGCGGCAGCATGGTGCCCGACCTGCTGCGGCTGCGCGCCACGCATGTCGAGCTGCCCGAGAGCAGCCACGCCGTGTGGGGCCGGCTGACGCTTCCGGGCAAGCTGGCCTCCAGCCTGCGCGAAGCGAGGATCGACGTCGTGCAGGCGCGCTCACCCGCAACGGCGTGGGTGGCGCGCGCGCTCGCCCGCCGCCTCGGCATCAGGTGGATCGCCACGCTCCATCGTCCGTTCATCGCACGCGATCTCGCGGGCCGCTTCGTCGAGCGGCGGCAGGCGCGCGCCGACGCCGTCGTGGCCGTCTCCGGCCACGTGGCGCGCGACGCGCTGCAGCGCTTTCCCGCGCTCGAGGACCGGCTGGAGACGATCCCGCCCGGCGTGAACTTCGACCGCTTCGATCCCGCCATCGTGCGTGCCGACCGGCTGATCCGGCTGGCCGCCGAGCTGCGCGTGCCCGACGGCGCCCACCTCGTGCTCTGCCCCGCGCGCTTCGGCGAGGACAACGGCCAGCGGACCCTGATCGAAGCGATCAAGCGGCTGGAGCGCGAGGACGTGTTCTGCCTGCTGCTCGGCTCGACCGGCCAGCCGATGCCCTTCGAGAAGGAGCTCGAGGGCGCCATCGTGAAGGCCGGCATGCAGGGCCGCGTGCAGATCGGTCCCTATGTCGACGACATGCCGGCGGCCTACATGCTGGCCGACGTCGTGGTCGCGACCGGCGGCGCGCGCCAGGGCTTCAGCCGCACCCTGGTCGAGGCGCAGGCGATGGGCCGGCCGGTCGTGGCCGAGGACGGCGGCGGCGCTGCCGAGGCGATCAAGCCCGGCGTCACCGGTTGGCTGGCGCCCGAGCGCGATCCGGCGGCACTCGCGGACGCGCTGCAGGCCGCCCTCTCGCTCTCGACCGAGCGACGCGCCGAGCTCGCCCGCACCGCCCAGGAACATGTGCGCAGCCACTTCTCGCTGGTGCAGTCGAACCAGCAGCTTCTGGCCCTCTACCATCGCCTGGCCGACCGCTGACGGCCGGTCCCGAAACTTGACTTGGACACGCCCCGCGACTATCTCCGGGCGCATGGAACGCCGGTTTTTCACCGCTCCAGCCGCCACCACCACCGTCCGAACTTGATCCGGCCGGGCGCGCACACTCGTGCGGCTTCCCGGCCTGCTGTCGCCGACTTTTTCGAGTCGGCAGATGAGCTGCGTTCGGAATTTCGTTAGCTGGTGGACATCATGATCAACATTTCATTGCCGGACGGTTCGGTCCGGAAGTTCGACAAGCCGGTCAGCGGCGCGGAGATCGCCGCCTCGATCGGCCCCGGCCTCGCCAAGGCCGCCCTCGCCCTGCGCGTCGACGGCAAGATGGTCGACCTCGGCCACGTCGTCGACCGTGATGCGAAGATCGGCATCGTGACGTCGAAGGACCCCGACGCGCTCGAGCTCCTGCGCCACGACGCGGCGCACGTGCTCGCCCAAGCGGTGCAGGAGCTCTATCCCGGCACGCAGATCACGTTCGGGCCTGCGACGGAGGACGGCTTCTACTACGACTTCGTGCGCGCCGAACCGTTCTCGCCCGACGACTTCGCCAAGATCGAGCAGCGCATGGCCGAGATCGTCGATCGCGACCTGCCGATCGAGCGATCGGTGTGGGACCGCGCCAAGGTCAAGGACTACTTCCGGGAGCACGGTGAGACGTTCAAGGCCGAGTGGGCCGACGAGCTGCCCAAGGACGAGGAGATCTCGGTCTACAAGCAGGGCGACTGGCTCGACATGTGCCTCGGCCCGCATTTGCCCTCGACGGGCAAGCTCGGCAAGGCGTTCAAGCTGACGAAGGTGTCGGGAGCCTACTGGCGCGGCGACAAGAACAACGCCCAGCTCCAGCGCGTTTACGGCACGGTCTTCTTCACGGCTGCGGACCTCAAGGCCTACCTGCATCGCATCGAGGAGGCGGAGAAGCGCGACCATCGCAGGATCGGCCGGGAGATGGGCCTCTTCCATCAGCAGGAAGAAGCCGCCGGCATGGTGTTCTGGCATCCCAAGGGCTGGACGTTCTGGCGCACGATCGAGGAGTACCTTCGACGCAAGCTCGAGGCCGGCGGCTATGTCGAGGTGAAGACGCCGCAGCTCGTCGACCGCAAGCTGTGGGAGGCCTCGGGCCACTGGGAGAAGTTCCGCGAGAACATGTATCTCAGCGAGAACGAGGAAGGCCTGCGCGAGTTCATCGCCGACGATGCCAACCGCATCTTCGCGTTGAAGCCGATGAACTGCCCCTGCCACGTGCAGATCTTCAACCAAGGCCTCAGGAGCTACCGCGAGCTGCCGCTGCGCATGGCCGAGATGGGCTCGTGCCACCGCTTCGAGCCCTCAGGCGCGCTGCACGGCATCATGCGCGTGCGCAACTTCACGCAGGACGACGCCCACATCTTCTGCAGCGAGGAGCAGAT
>CAYRBQ010000273.1:0-5739 GCA_964422305.1 uncultured Reyranella sp.
CCACCTGCCGGTCGTCTACTTCTGCGACTGCCCCGGCTTCCTGATCGGCCTCGAGGCCGAGAAGAGCGGCGTCATCCGCCAAGGCGTGCGCACCATGTCGGCGATGTTTCAGACGACGGTGCCCTGGTGCACCTTCATTATCCGCAACGCCTTCGGCGTCGCGGGCGCGGCGCACCAGAACGGCGGCCGGATGAACTGGCGCTATGCCTGGCCGTCGGGCCGCTGGGGCTCGCTGCCGCTCGAGGGCGGCATCGAGGCCGCCTATCGCGCCGACATCGACGCTGCGGACGATCCCAAGGCCAAGATGGCCGAGATCGAGGACCGCCTGAACAAGCTCCGGTCGCCCTTCCGCAGCGCCGAGTCCTTCTGGATCGAGGAGATCATCGACCCGCGCGACACCCGCAGGATCCTCTGCGAGTTCGTCGAGATCGCAGCGCCGGTCCGCGGCTCGGGGCCGGCGGCGATGTGGATGCGGCCCTGAAGGCAGAGTTGCAGGTTCAGCAGGTTTCGTGCTACTTTTGCGATAGAATTGGCGCCGCTGTGCAAGCAGTGCCTGCAACACCCGGTCGGTCTCCCGTTCCGGGCGTTTTGTTTGCGCAAGCCGGGGGATTTTCCCGAACATCGATTTCGCCGCAGGCGCCGGCGAAAACCGGGGCGCGACTGCGGACGATTCTTCCGACCCGCCAAGGGGTTGGGTGCGAAGGGCGAACACCGACGGCGGACAAGCACACCGCGTTCAGGCGGGGCGGAAAACGGTCAGCCGCGCCAGCCATAGCCCCTGAGCCGGGGGAGCAGGCCGCAGGCCGGCTCGAACGGCGGATTGCTGAGATAGTCCTGGTCCGAAACCACGTAGGCCCGCCCGGGCGTGCGGCTGACGAGCGCGCTGAGGGCCGGGTAGGACCAGTCCTGAAAGAAGAGCTTGTTGGGCCAATCGTGGAGCGACAGCGTCTCCGCCCGCACGATGCCGGTTCGCTCGTTCACGACAGCCTGCAGGCGATCGAGATAGCCGCTCCAGAGCCTGGTCAACGCAACATCGGGGACGGCAGCGGCGAAGACCAGCGCCGCCATCGTCAGCACCATGCGCCGTGCGGTTTCCGGAAGACGCACCGCCGAGAACACCGCAGGCGGATTGCGACGCACGACCTGGATCCACATGCCGGCGAGCAGCGCCGCCAGCAGGATTCCGGCCGCCTGCCGGGCGACGTAGTGCGACGGCGGATAGAGGATCGAGGGGGGATGGAGGTTGCGCCACCACGGCGAGATCGCCAGCAGCACGACGATCGCGCCCATGACGTAGAGCGGGCCTCGACCCTGCAGCCAGGATGGGCGGCGCGCGCCCTGGATCGCGCAGATCAGGAAGCCCGAGAGAGGGATGGCGAACTGCATGTTCTGCCAGAAGTCGACGCTGGTCGACCGCACCTTCATGAAGTGCGGATGATCCCAATAGTCGACGATGGTGGTGGCGGACACGATCGCGGCGCCCAGGAAGGCAAGCGCAGAAAGCGCGCCCAGCGTCCTGACGACGGCGTCGCCGCCGCGCCATGTCGACCACAGGATCGCGGCGGCGACGAGCGGGCCGAGATAGATCAGGGCCTCGTAGGACCTCAGGCAGAGAACGCCGAAGATCAGCAGAATCGTCGCATCGCCTCGGCTCCTGCCGTCGCCGGTGACGGCGAGCGCCATCGCGGCCGTCGCGCAGGCAAAGGCCACGTTGTATTCGCCGACGATGAAGAACGAGGTCGGCAGATAGACCGCCGCGATCACCGCCAGAACCGCCGCCAGCAGGATCGGATCACGGCGGACACGCACCAGGGCGAGGTGATAGAGCGCCGTGGGCAGCGCGAAGAGCGCGGCCGAATAGAGGATGGCGAGCAGCCGGGTATCCCGCACGCCCCACTCCGCGGCCAACAGCACCGGCGCCTGCGTCAGCCAGTCCACATGCGCGCGGGCCGCGTAGAAGTCATGGAAGCGTCCATGGTCGAGCACGTTGACGAGGAAGGAGGCACCGTCCCAGAACAGGGCGCGTGACGCCCATGCATTGTGGATCGCCAGCGCCCAAAGCAGTGCGGCGACAGCATTGCAGACGGCAAGCTGCGATGGCCCCCGCACGTTCAGTCGCGCCAGACGAAGAGCCCGAGCGGATACGGCTCGGCCGGCGGGAATGGCTGCCAGTCCTTGAAATCGCGTGGCGGCGCGATGATCCCATCGCCGCGCCTGGAACGCAGCGCAAGGCTTTGGCTGGGCAGGATCCAGGATTCGACAAGCATCGCCAGCGGCGGCTTCGAAAGCGCGGTGCTCTCGTAGGCAATGACTCCGGACTGGCCGCGCACCGTGGTGCGAACCGTGTGAAGGTAGCTGCGCCACTCGAACGTCAGGTATGCATCGGACGGAACGACGGCCAGGACCATCAGGCACCCGAAGGCGAGCAGACGCCGTGCGGCGGCTGGCTTGCGCAGCTCCCTGAAGGTCCCGATCCGCTGGCCGAGCGGCGACCTGTAGATCCAGATGACGATGACGATCGTCGCAATCACCAATCCGGCGATGCTGCGTGCGGTGTACTGCGACTTGGCGTGCGGCCGCACGAGCGTGTCGCTCAGCACCAGAAGCGGCGAGAGGACCAGCAGCACGAGGAAGAAGCTGGCCACCAGGTAGGGCTTGCGCGTGGCAAGGTCGGCCGGGCGGACGATCGCCCAGATGAAGATCACCAGGGCGGCGAGGAGCGTCAGGTCGAACTGCACGTTCTGCCAGGCATCGAGCACCGTCGCTGCGGTCCGGCTGAGATGATCCTCGGAGAACGGATGGATCAGCGAGTTGGCCGCGACGATCATGCCGCCTACGAAGAGGCATGCCGCGAGCAGGTGCAAGAGCGTCGCGATCTTCGGACGGTTGGGCGCCCGCCAGACACACCAGACGATCATGACGGCCAGCAATGGTCCGAAATACAGCATGACCTCGTAGGTGCGGACGGCGAGCGCAGCCGCGGCCAGCAGGAAGGCGCCGTCGGCGACCGACAGCCGCTCTGCCGTCATCAGCCGGACCGTCACGGCAATCGCGACCGCGAAGGCCGTGTTGTATTCGCCGACGATGAAGAACGACGTCGTCATGAAGACGATGCCGATCGCCGCCATCACCGTTGCCAGCAGCAGGGGGTCGTGCCTGACCCGCATCAAGGCCAGGTGATAGAAGGCGGTCGGCAATGCGAACAGCCCCAGTGACAGGAGCTGTGCGAGGAAGTGCAGGTCGGTAACGCCGAGGAAAACCGCCGTGATGACCGGTATTTGGCCCAGAACCATGGCGAAAAGTCGTGGGTCGTAGAAGTCGAAGAACCACTCGCGTCGGGCGATCTGGACGAGGAATGCCGATCCATCGACGAAAAGCCCGCGGCACTCCCAGCTATGCCACAGCATAAGGATCCAGAGCAGGCCGACAGTCGTCCTGTATGCTACTGTAGTTGTTGGCATTTCCTCGCGAGCGGGCTCTACAGGACCGCCGCTGCAGGCGCAAGCGCTGACGGCTTGCAGCGTCGATGGGGCGCTGTTAGCAAGGCGCCGCAAGCGAGGATCCAGGATGCTCAGTTGGGAGAAAATCGACGCGATTCCGGGCTGGTTCATGTTCCAGTCCTATTGCGTCTGGCGTGCCTTGCTCGACCAGCAGGCCGGAATTTCCGGCGACCTGTTCGAGATCGGCGTCTGGCGCGGCCGCTCCGCCTCGGTGCTCGCCGCCTACCGAAAGGGTAACGAGAAGCTCTACCTTTGCGACCTGCGTCTCGACGAGGCGGCGGTACGGCGTTCGATCGAGTCCACAGGAGGGGAGCCGACCAACATCGTCCCGCTGTCCGGCCCTTCCGCCGACCTGCCAGCCAAGCTCGACCTCCAGGCGATGCACCAGTCGGTCCGGTGGTTCCACATCGACGGCGAGCACACCGGCACAGCCGTCTATCGCGAACTCGAATTCGCCAACCGTATCGTGAATACCGACGGCATCGTCGTGATCGACGACTTCTTCTCTCCGCGCTATCCGGCCAATACGACCGAGGTCATTCGCTATCTCGAGAAGAACCCTTTCCACTTCCGGCTGCTCGCCGTTGGATTCAACAAGGGTTATCTCTGCCGGCCCGAGAGCTTGCCGCGGTACATGGACTTCATGGCGTCTGGAATGTCGCGGAGCCTGCTGGGCTACGGCGCCAAGACGACGATCTTCAAGACGACCGGGCCGTGGGACACGGATGCCGTCGGCATCACCGACTATGTCGATGATGCCGGCGCCATCGCCGGTCCAGACAACGAACCCCAGCGCTGGCACATGATGCGCACTCGTCATGTCTGGGGACCGCTGCGCCACTTGCAGAACGGCTGGCGAATGTTGCGCCGCGGCTAGGCCGCCGACGCCAACTTGATCTGCTCGTCAAGGTCGTCAGCGATGAAGTTGCGAACGACCTCATCGAGGTCCTTGTCGGTCTCGAAGCCGAGCTTCCGCGATCGCGCTGAGTCGATCCCCTGAGGCCAGCCGTCGCAGATCTTCTGGATGGCCGTATCGTGCTGCCAGACCACCTTGCCCACCCTGCGGTTTCCGGCGTGGCGGCCGACCGCCTGCTCGAGCTCCTTAGCCGTGACATTGATGCCGTTGAGCAGAAGCGTGCGCCCCGGTCCGAACGCATCCGGTGAGAGGTCATGAACGCGCATGAAGGCATCGACGGTCTTGCGTGGGCTGAGAACCACCATGACCGTTTCTGGCGTCACAGGACAGACGACGTCGACGCCGGTCAGGGGCTCGCGCACGACCGAGCTCGCCCAGGTCGACGCCGCCTTGTTGGGTAAGCCGGTGCGGACGCAGATGGTCGGGAGCCTTACCGAAGTGCCGCGCAGGAAGCCCTTGCGGGTATAGTCGCGCACCAGGAATTCGCCGATCGATTTCTGGGCGCCATAGGAAGTCTGCGGAGTTAGCGGCGTATCGTCGGTGACCGCGGGCGGCAGGTCGCCGCCGAACGCGGCAAGCGAGCTGGTGAACACCACACGTGGATTTGTCCCCAGCGCGCGACAGGCCTCCAGGACATTGCGCGTGCCGTCGAGGTTGACCCGATAGCCCAGGTCGAAATCGGCCTCGGCACCGGCGCTGACGACCGCGGCGAAATGGAAGACCGTGGATGCGCCCTGCACGATCGACTGGACGGTAGCGAAGTTCGAGATGTCGCCCGCCAGCGTCTTGACCCGGGGATCATCGAGTCCCGGCCCGCTGGCCTTGCCGACGTCGAACAGCAGCAGCTCGGTCACCCTCTCCGGTCGGCCCGAGGCGCCGCCGATTTCGCCCTGCTGCAGAATTCGTCGTGCCAGCTTCTTGCCCAGGAAGCCGGCGCCGCCGGTGATGACCACCTTCATGTCGTGTCCGTCCCGATTTCGTTCAGAAGCGACGAAAGTGTGCACAGATCGACCCCGGCAGTCTATGTTTGCGAGCAATGGCAGGACCCGCCGAGATATTCGTCTTCAAGGACGCCCTGATCGTCCTCGGTACGGCTGCCGTCGTGGCGCCGGTGGTCCATCGCCTCAAGATCAGCCCGGTCCTGGGCTTCATGATCGTGGGGGCCGCTCTCGGCCCCTACGGCCTCGGGCGGCTGGCCGACCATTCGCGTGCCATCGACTGGCTGACCGTCACCGGCGAGCGACAGATCGCTTTCATCGCGGATCTCGGCATCGTCTTCCTGCTGGTGTGCATAGGCGTGGAACTCTCCAGGCGGCGCGTGCT
>CAYRBQ010000274.1:0-5733 GCA_964422305.1 uncultured Reyranella sp.
GTTCGGCTGCCTCGGCCAGATCGTGCCGGAGCGGGTGATGGCTGCCTGCGGCAGCCCGATGTGGGGCATGAACCAGTCGGGCGTGCGGGAAGGCGGCAAACCCTACGCCAACATGTTCTTCTACAACGGCGGCATGGGCGGCAACACGCAGCGCGACGGCGTCACCTGCCTGTCGTGGCCGTCGAACGTCTCCTCGACCTCGATCGAGATCAGCGAGCACATCGCGCCGCTGCGCTTCCATCACAAGAAGCTCAGGCCCGACTCCGGCGGCGCCGGCCGTCACCGCGGCGGGCTGGGGCAGGAGATCCTGATCGAGAGCCTGAGCGACTCGCCGATCGCGGTGTCGTTCCTGGCCGAGCGCACGATCTTCCCGGCCTTCGGCATCGAGGGCGGCAAGGACGGCGCGCCGGGCGAGCTGCGCATCAACGGCGAGAAGACCGATCCGAAGAAGCAGTACGTCCTGAACAAGGGCGACACCGTCTCGCTCGGCACGCCGGGTGGCGGTGGCCACGGCGATCCCAGGAAGCGCGACCGTGCGGCGATCGATGCCGACTTCGTCGCGGGGTATGTCACGGACCGATCGGTCTACGGTTAAGGAGGAACAATGAAGCTCGCCTATTCAGCCGCCAGCCCCTACGTGCGCAAGGTCAACGCCTGCGCGATCAAGCGCGGCATCAACAAGCAGATCGAGAGGGTGAAGATCGGCACCACCGATCCCGCACTGCTGCAGTACAACCCCCTCTCCAAGGTGCCGACCCTGATGCTGGACGACGGCACCTCGCTCTACGACAGCCCGGTGATCTGCGAGTACCTCGACAGCGTCGGCTCGGCACCGAAGCTCTTTCCAGCGCCCAGCCCGGCGCGCTGGAAGGCGCTCACCCAGCAGGCGCTGGGCGACGGCATTCTCGACGCCACGCAGCCGCGCCGCCGCGAGATCGCCCTGCCGCAGGACGATGGCCGCAAGGCCTATATCGCGCTGCAGCAGGGCAAGGTGAAGAACGCGCTCGACGTGCTGGAGAAGGAGGCGAGCGCCTTGGGCGATCTCACGACGATCGGTGAGATCACCATCGGTTGTGCGCTGGGCTATCTCGACTTCCGCTATGCCAATGAGCCGTGGCGTCCCGGACATCCGAAGCTTGAGGCCTGGTATGCGAAGGTCGTGAAGCTCGCGCCCCTTGCCGAGACGATGCCGGTCGGCTGACGCTGGGGCCGTCTCGCCCCCGCTCCGACGGGATTGAAAATGCGCCCTCCGATCCCATGTGTAAGGCATAGGCGATCGGAGGCACGAAGATGCGTGTGCTTCCTGCCATGCTGGTCGTCCTGCTGGGCGTTGGCGCTGTCGAAGCTCAAACCGGGTCGCACGGCGACGGCCATGCGCAGCATCACGACTGGTATCGGGATCTCAGGCAGCCCGGCAGCGGCATAAGCTGCTGTAACCGGCAGGACTGCCGACCGGTACGGGCGTATGTCGACGAGGACGGGCGATGGCATGCGCTGGTCCAGGGTCGGCTGGTCGGCATCCCCTGGTATGTGATCCTCAAGCAGTCTGCCCCCGATGGTGGTTCGCATCTCTGCATGTCGCAAACCGGCGTCGTCTACTGCTTCGTGCCCGGCCAGCCCATGAGTTGACGGCCCCGTGAAGCGGCTTGCGCCGCGATTTCCCGACGGGGAATATCGAGGCGAAGGCGGAGGAGGGGCCGATGAGCGATATCGACACCAAGCCTCAGGCGGTCGAGCGGACCAGGACCAAGCCGCCGCCGCTCTACAAGGTGATCCTGCTGAACGACGACTACACGCCGCGTGAGTTCGTTGTCGTCGTTCTGAAGGCCGTGTTCCGCATGACCGAGGAGCAGTCCTACCGGGTCATGATGACGGCGCATCAGCGCGGCGCCTGCGTCGTCGCGACCTATACGCGCGACATCGCCGAATCGAAGGCGAGCGAGGCCAACGACATGGGCCGCAGCGCCGGTCATCCCCTCGAATTCAGCACCGAGCCGGAGGAGTAGGGCAACCCCGTCCGACCGGCCCCGTTGCCGGCCATGGCCAGGAAGTCGCAAGCGCTCGTCGGCGTCTCGGGATGGCGCTATGCGCCGTGGCGCGGGGAGTTCTATCCCGAGGGGGTGCCGCAGAAGGACGAACTCGCCCATCTCGCCTCGATCTTCCCGACGGTCGAGATCAACGGGACCTTCTACAGCATGCAGACGCCGGATGCGTTCGGCCGCTGGGCCGGCGCGACTCCCAATGACTTCGTCTTCGCCGTGAAGGGCCCGCGCTTCCTCACGCACATGAAACGGCTCAGGGAGCCCGAGGCGCCGCTGGCCAACTTCATGGCGTCGGGTGTCCTGCGGCTCGGCCGCAAGCTCGGCCCGATCCTCTGGCAGTTCCCGCCAAATTTCCGCTTCGATGCCCGGAGGCTCGAAGCCTTCTTCGAGCTGCTGCCGCGCGACACCGAGCAGGCGGCTTGCCTCGGCCGCCGCCACGATCATCGCCTCAAGGCGCGGGCCTGGCTGAAGGTCGAGGCGCGGCGACCGATCCGGCACGCCATCGAGATTCGCCACGAGAGCTTCCGCGACGCGGCCTTCGTCGCGCTTCTGCGCAAGCACCGCATCGCGCTGGTCTGCGCCGACACGGTCGAGTGGCCGCTGCTGATGGATCTCACGGCCGACTTCGTCTATTGCCGCCTGCACGGCTCTCGCCAGCTCTACCACAGCGCCTATGGCAAAGCAGAGCTCGCGCGCTGGTCCAGCCGCGTGCGTGCCTGGCGCGACGGTCGCCCTATGACCGACGGGACGTTCGCTGGCCCGCTGCCTAAGCGACAGGTGCGGCGCGACGTCTATGTCTACTTCGACAACACCGACAAGCTGCACGCTCCGGTCGACGCGCGCTCGCTGATGCGGCGGCTGGAGCGCTGACGATGCCGCGCACGGCCGCCGGGCTGAAGCGCGTTGCCGAAGAGGCGAGAGGCTGCAGGCGGTGCCCGCTCTGGCGCAATGCAACGCAGACCGTGTTCGGCGAGGGGCCGGCGCGCGCGAAGCTGATGCTCGTCGGCGAGCAGCCGGGCGATCAGGAGGACCTCGCGGGCCGGCCGTTCGTCGGGCCGGCCGGCAAGTTGCTCGATCGCGCGCTGGCCGACGCCGGCATCGATCGCGGCAAGGTCTATCTCACCAACGCGGTGAAGCATTTCAAGAACGAGCCGCGCGGCAAGAAGCGGCTGCACAAGCGGCCGAACCGCTACGAGACCGAGGTCTGCAAGGTCTGGATCGATCAGGAAATCTCGCTGGTGCGGCCGCTGCTCATCCTCGCGCTCGGTGTCACCGCGGCGCAGTCGCTGACCGGCCGGCGGACCATCGTGCTGTCGCGAGAACGCGGCCGGGTGCTGGAACTGCCCGGCGGCACCCCCGGCATGGTGACGACCCATCCTTCCGCCCTTCTGCGCATGCCCGACGAGGCTTCCCGTCGGGCGGGCTTCGCGGCGCTGGTGAAGGACCTGCGGGCGGCCAGTAGATATCTTTACAATTAAATATCTCTATAGTAGAGGTATTTAGTGCTGACTTTGACCACCTTGGCCGCGGCGCTCGCTCTGGCGAGCGTCGGCGGTGGCCTCTATGAGTTTCTGGTCGTCGATCCTGTCTGGCCCCGGCGGCCCGACCTGATCCAGCCGGCACGCGGCGGCATCTCGCGCAAGCGCTTCTGGATTTCGATCCATTTCGCCTTCGAGGTCGCGCTGATCGCCGCGCTCGCTCTCGCCTGGTCTCAGCCGGCCGTCTTCAACGCGCTCCTGGTGGCGCTCGCCAGCCACGCCGTCATGCGCGTCTGGTCGGCCTTCGACTTCATTCCCAAGGCACTTGCGTTCGAGAGGGCCGATCCGGCCTCGATCAGTGAAGGCGCAGCGCGGGCCTGGACGCGGCGCAGCCGCCTGCGCCTGCCGCTCGATCTGGTCACCTGCGGCGCCATGCTGACGGCCTTCGCCGCCGCCGCGCGGCTGGGCTGAATCATGGCGGCGGCGAGCTTCAAGGCGGTCGGCCGCATCGGCAACATCGTGCGCCGCATGGGCGCGCAGAGCGTCATCGTCAGCCAGACGGTGGCGGCGCGCTTCGGGCTGAACACGACCGACCTCGAGTGCCTCGACCTGATCCAGCTCGAGGGCAGCGCGTCGGCCGGCCGGCTCGCCGCCGTGACCGGCCTCAGCTCGGGCGCGACGACGGCCCTGATCGACCGACTGGAGCGGGCGGGCTACGTCGAGCGCTTCGACGACCCGGCCGACCGGCGGCGCGTGCTGGTGCGCATCCGCAAGGGCTCCATCGACGAGATCGCCAAGGCCTACGTTCCGATGCAGAAGCGCATGTTCGCTCTCTGGTCGGGCTACAGTGAAGCCGAGCTTGCCGTGATCGAGGACTTCCTCGGCCGCAGCCTTGCGCTCAGCGTCGAGTGCGTGGCCGAACTCAGGGATGGGGCCTGAGGCCCAAACCCCTGTGATCATTGACGAATCCGGCCATTCCGGCGCACGCGGCCGGCCAAGTCGGGTGGAAAATCAATGGGTTGACGGAAGAGGCCGGGGTCCGTATTTTCCGCCCGCTTTCGGAATTTACCCCGGCCAGGCCGGGGCTTTTTGTTGAGTTAGGACCATGAAGATCCGTCATTCCCTCAAGTCGGTGAAGCTCCGCCACAAGGACTGCCGCATCGTGCGCCGCAAGGGCCGCGTCTACGTGATCAACAAGACCAACCCGCGCTTCAAGGCTCGCCAGGGCTAGAGCGCGCTGGAGTCTTCGTGAACAAAGCGGCGGGGCCTCGGCTTCCGCCGCTTTTTCATTTATGAGCGAGGCATGCAGATGCCGCCGCTCGATCCTGCCATCCTCGCTCGCCGCGGCGAGATCGTGGCCGCGCTCCGTGCGATCGTGCCGGGCGAGGGCGTGATCGACGATCTCGACGGCATGCGTCCCTACGAATGCGACGCGCTGTCGGCCTACCGCCAGATGCCGCTGGTCGTGGTGCTGCCCGAGACGGTGGTCCAGGTCTCGGCGATCCTGCGGTACTGCCAGGACAACAAGGTGAAGGTCGTGCCGCGTGGTGCCGGCACCTCGCTGTCGGGCGGCTCGATGCCGGTGGGCGACGCCATCCTGCTGGGTCTGGGCAAGTTCAACCGCGTGCTCGAGATCGACTACGCCAACCGCTGCGCCCGCGTGCAGCCCGGCGTCACCAACCTCGGCATTACGAAAGCCGTTGAGCACGAGGGCTTCTACTACGCGCCCGATCCCAGCTCGCAGATCGCCTGCTCGATCGGCGGCAACGTCGCGGAGAACTCCGGCGGCGTGCACTGCCTGAAGTACGGCCTCACCACCAACAATTTACTCGGCATCGAGATGGTGCTGATGAACGGCGAGGTCGTGCGGCTGGGCGGCAAGCATCTCGATGCCGAGGGCTACGACCTGATGGGCCTGATGACCGGCTCCGAAGGGCTGCTCGGCGTCGTCACCGAAGTCACCGTGCGTCTGCTGCGCAAGCCCTCGACGGCACGGGCCGTGCTGCTGGGTTTCCCCACCGAGGCGGGCGCGGCCGACTGCGTCGCCGCCGTCATCGCCTCGGGCATCATCCCCGGCGGCATGGAGATGATGGACAGGGAGGCGACCAAGTGCGCCGAGGCCTATGTCGGCGCGGGCTATCCGCTCGACGCCGAGGGCCTGCTGATCGTCGAACTCGACGGACCGCCGGTCGAGGTCGACTACCTCGTGGACC
>CAYRBQ010000275.1:0-5714 GCA_964422305.1 uncultured Reyranella sp.
AGGTGGTCAGCGCCGCGCCCTTGTTGCCGCGCTCTTCCTTGACGACCTGCACCAGCAGGATCTGCCGGCGCTTGATGACTTCCTGGATCTTGTACTGGCGGATCGGGTTGCGGCGGCGGCGCTCGCGCGTCTCGCGCTCCTCGACGACCTCGTCGCCGCCCAGCGTCTCGACCGTGACGTCGGGCTGCGGCGCATCGCCCAAGTCGGCGGCCTGCTCGGTGGACGCTTCTGCCGGAGTCTCCGACGCAGCGGCCTCGGCGGCCGCTTCGGCTTCGGCTCCAGGCAGGGGCGTCTCGCCGGAATCGGCGTCGACGGCCGGGCCTTCGACACGCTCGACCGGGATCTCGGCCGGCTGGGCCTGCGGCTCGATGGCCGCTTCGACCGGGACGGGCTCGGCGGCCGGCGCTTCGGCGGATGCCTCGGCTGGCGTCTCGACCGGCGTCTCGACTGGTGTTTCGACTGGCGGGGGCGCATCGCCCTCGGCGGCGGCCTGCTCGCGGTTGTCCTCGCGAACCTCCTCGATGTCGGTTCGGTCGACACGGTTGCGGCGGCCGCGCGGCTCCTCGTCCTCGGCTTCGGCGTGCAGGCGCTGCTGCTCGGCGATCAGCCGTTCGCGGTCGGCGACCGGGATCTGATAGTAGTCGGGGTGGATTTCCGAAAAGGCCAGGAAGCCGTGGCGGTTGCCGCCGTATTCCACGAACGCCGCCTGAAGCGAGGGTTCGATGCGGATGACCTTCGCGAGGTAGATGTTGCCCTTGAGGGGCTTGCGGGTCGCGGTTTCGAAATCGAATTCTTCGAGTCGTGTTCCATCGACGACGACGACCCGGGTCTCTTCCGGGTGACTGGCATCGATGAGCATGCGCCTTGCCATGGCTCGCTCCGAGGCGTCCGATCCCTACCGGTGCGAGCGACCGGCGGCCAAGCCGCCTCACTGGGGCGAGGGGGACGCCGCGTCATCGACCCGTCGAACGACCAACTCATGGCCAAGACGGGGAAGCTCCGCGCCGCCGGACCGCAACTGGTCCTGCCAACCTCGAGGTTCCTGATAGCCACCGCCTGCCTGACAATCCCTCTGCAGACCCGCCGCGCCCATTCTGTTGGGGGCACAAGCCCGTCTGGCTTCGGAGACTGCCGTCGGAGCGCGACCCCGAGGGGGCGCTACGAACGACGGCGACTGCTCGCGAAACGCAACATACGGGGTCGCGGCGGGGGCGACAATCAAAAGATTGCGTCGAATGAATTTCGTCAGGTAAGCAATTGAAATAACTTGAAATTACACAGATTCCTCTGGTATTGGTTGAAGATAAGCAAAAGAAATTTCATATCCCCTCTGACCCTGGCGTTAGCCATGTCCGCCTTCCGTCGCCGTCACCTGCTCGCCGTTCTCGCCGGCGCGAGCGTCCTTGGCCTCTCGGCCGGTGGCGCGCTGGCCGCGCCGTCCAGGCGCCAGGCACCCAAGTCGGTGAAGAAGCCCAACCCGCCGGCACCCCGGCCCAAGCTGGTCGTGCTCGACCCCGGCCATGGCGGCCGCGATCCCGGCGCGCACGGCGTGCGCGGCACCTGGGAGAAGAACGTGGTGATGACGATCGCCCGCGAGCTGCAGCGCGAGCTGCAGACGGGCGGGCGCTACCGCGTGATGCTGACGCGCAGCAGCGACAGCTACGTGGCGCTGCGCGAGCGGGTGGCGCGCGCATCGGCGGCCCGGGCCGATCTGTTCCTCTCGCTGCATGCCGATTCCTGCGACAATCCCGAGGTTCGCGGCGCCTCGGTCTATACGCTCTCCGAGGATGCCAGCGACCGCGAGGCGGCGGCACTCGCCGCGCGCGAGAACAAGGCCGACATGGTGGGGCTGGGCGGCAAGCTCGCCGACAAGCCCGACATGGTGGCGCAGACCCTGGTCGCCATGAGCCAGCGCGGCACGGTGAACGATTCGCGCCGCCTCGCCGACACGGTGGTCGCCACCTTCGCCAGGAACGGCGTGCGGTTGCTGCCGCGCAGCCACCGCCAGGCGGGCTTCGCCGTACTGACATCGCCGGAGATCCCGGCGGCGCTGGTCGAGCTCGGCTACCTTTCGAATGCCCAGGACGAGAAACTGCTGACGATCCGCCAGCACCAGATCGCGCTCGCACGGGCGCTGCGGGCCTCGGTCGACGCCTATTTCGGCGTCAATGCCGCCACAAGAAAGGCATAAGTCGGGAACATCCTCCACATTGCTGCGTTTCCCCGCGGCGCGTAGAAGATGAACGTGCTCAACCTCATCAAGATCAGCCTCGCCTTCGCCACCGCCGTCCTCATCGTGGGCACCGGCATCGTCGCGGGGCTCTTCTGGCATTTCAGCCACGGCCTGCCCGACCACAAGCAGCTCGCCGACTACCAGCCGGCGACGCTGACCCGCCTCTATGCCGCCGACGGAAAGCTGCTGGCCGAGTACGCCCGGGAAAAGCGCGTGTTCGTGCCGGTCGCCGCCATGCCCAAGCGCGTGATCGAGGCCTTCGTCGCGGCCGAGGACCAGCGCTTCTTCAGCCATCCCGGCATCGACTTCATCGGCGTGGTGCGCGCCGTCATCGCCAACGTCGCCAATCCCGGCAAGCGGCCCGAGGGCGCTTCGGGGCTGACGCAGCAGGTCGCCAAGAACTTCCTGCTGACCAACCAGGCGACGCTGGCGCGCAAGATCCGCGAGGCCATCCTCGCCTTCCGCATCGAAGAGACCTACTCGAAGGAGCGCATCCTCGAGCTCTACCTCAACGAGATCTATCTCGGTTCGGGCAACTACGGCGTGGCGCAGGCGGCGCTCAACTACTTCGACCGCTCGCTCGACGAGCTGACGCTCTCGGAGATCGCCTATCTCGCCGCGCTGCCCAAGGCGCCGAACCGCTACCACATCCTGCGCAACGAGAAGGAAGCCTACTGGCGGCGCGACTACGTGCTGAACCGCATGCAGGAGGACGGCTACATCACCGCCGCCGAAGCTGCGGAGGCCAAGAAGGACAAGCTCGCCTACCGCCGCCGCAGCGCCACCGAGGTGGCGACGGCCGACTTCTTCGCCGAAGAAGTGCGCCGCAACCTGATGGCGGCCTACGGCGAGAAGGGGCTCTACGAAGGCGGCCTCACCGTCTCCACCACGCTCGACCCCATGATCCAGCGCGTCGCCGACGAGGCGCTGCGCGACGGGCTGATCGCCTACGACCGCCGCCACGGCTGGCGCGGGCCCTACGCCAAGATCCCCGACATGAGCGTGTGGGAGGAGGAGTTCGCCCGCATCGCCCAGCGCCGTCCGCTGGCCGGCCCCGCGGGCTGGCAGCTCGCGGTGGTGGCCAAGGTCGATGCGCAGTCGGTGCAGATCCAGGGCCTGCCCGGCACGGGCGACGCCTCGGAAGGCACGATCCCGTTCGCCGAAATGACCTGGGCGCGGCCGACCCTGCAGAACCAGAATGTCGGCGCCGCCCCGCGCGGCCCGCGCGACGTCGTGGCGGTGGGCGACGTGATCGTCGTCGAGAAGGTCGAGAAGCCGGCAGGACAGAACGCCAAGCCCTATCCGCCCAGGACCTACGCGCTGCGCCAGGTGCCCAACGTCGAGGGCGGCGTGGTGGTGATGGACACCCAGACCGGCCGCGTGCTCGCCATGTCGGGCGGCTGGAGCTACGGCCGCAGCCAGTTCAACCGCGCCGTCCAGGCCGCGCGCCAGCCCGGCTCGGCGTTCAAGCCGTTCGTCTACCTCGCGGCGATGGATGCGGGCTTCAGCCCGGCCTCGATCGTGCTCGACGCGCCGTTCGTCTACGACCCCGGCCACGGCCAGCCGCTGTGGACGCCGAAGAACTACGGCGGCGACATGCTGGGCCCGACCACCGTCCGCCGCGGCCTCGAACTGTCGCGCAACCTGATGACCGTGCGCATGGCGCAGCAGGTCGGCATGAAGAACGTCGTGGCCGTCGCCAAGGAGTTCGGCGTCACGGACCAGATGGGCGCCTACCTGCCGATGGCGCTGGGCGCGGGCGAGACGACCCTGCTGCGCATGACCATGGCCTACGCGATGCTGGCCAACGGCGCGCTCGAGATCACGCCGAGCCTGGTCGACCGCGTGCAGGACCGCAACGGCAAGACGATCTACCGCCACGAGCCGCGGACCTGCAAAGGCTGCGGCGAGAGCGTCGGCAACGCGAAGCCGGCGGCGCCCGAACTGATCGATTCGCGCAAGCCCTTCCACGATCCCGCCTCGGTCTACCAGGTCGTGCACATGATGCAGGGCGTGACGGTGCGCGGCACCGCGGGCCGCCTCGCCGCGCTGGGCCGCCCGATCGCCGGCAAGACCGGCACGACCAACGACGCGCACGACAACTGGTTCCTGGGCTCGACACCCGACATCACGATCGGCGTCTATATCGGCTTCGACGAGCCGCGCACGCTCGGCGCCCAGGAGACCGGCGGCGGCAACGCCGCGCCGATCTTCGAGGCGATCGCCAGGGAGATCTTCAAGGGCAAGCCGCCGACGCCGTTCCGCGTGCCGCCGGGCCTGCGCATGGTCCGCCACACCTACGAGGGCGGCACGATCGACGAGGTCTTCAAGCCGGGCACCGAGCCGGGCTCGGACGGCTTCATGTCGACGCCGCTTGACGGGTCGGCCCCTTATTCCGCTATAGACCCCACGCAAGGCGGCCCGCAGCAGGCGGGCGGCCCCCGGCGCCCGGGTCTCTCGGGCACCGGCGAGACGTATTGAGTTCTCCGCGCGCAATGCGCGGAGGGCCTTTGCCTTCCCTCGCAGACGGGGGAGGAGATGAGAATGCGGAGACGAGATGCGCGCCGAAGCCCAGTCGATGGTGAACGAGATCGAGGAGTCGCTGGAGCTCCTCAGGAGGCGTCTTTGACTACGACCGTGCGGTCGTACGTCTCGACGAGCTGAACGCGCGCGCCGAGGACTCGGCGCTCTGGAACGATCCCAAGGAAGCCGAGAAGGTGATGCGCGAGCGCACCAGGCTCGAGGCGGCGATCGGCGCGATCAAGCGCCTGCGCGCGGCGGTCGACGACAATGTGGGGCTGATCGAGATGGCCGAGGCCGAGAAGGACGAGGCCACCATCGCCGAGTGCGAGAAGGCGCTGCGCGAGGCCACGAGCGAGGCCAAGGCGGCGCGGCTCGAGACGCTGCTCTCGGGCGAGGCCGACCCCAACAACGCCTATGTCGAGATCAACGCCGGCGCCGGCGGCACCGAGGCGCAGGACTGGGCCGAGATGCTGGCCCGCATGTACACGCGCTGGGCCGAGCGCCGCGGCTTCAAGGTCTCCTGGCTCGAGGAGAGCGCCGGTGAAGAGGCCGGCATCAAGTCGTGCGCCTTCAAGGTCGAGGGGCCCAACGCCTAAGGCTGGCTGAAGACCGAGTCGGGCGTGCATCGCCTGGTCCGCATCAGCCCGTTCGACGGCAACGCGCGTCGCCAGACCTCGTTCGCCAGCGTCTGGGTCTATCCCGAGGTCGACGACAACATCGAGATCGAGCTGATCGACAAGGACCTGCGCGTCGACACCTACCGCGCGTCGGGTGCGGGCGGCCAGCACGTCAACAAGACCGACTCGGCGGTGCGCATCACGCACATCCCGACCGGCATCGCCGTCGCGGTCCAGCAGGAGCGCAGCCAGCACCAGAACCGCGCCAAGGCGATCCAGATGCTGAAGGCGCGCCTCTACGAGGTCGAGCTGCAGAAGCGCGAGGCCGAGCGGCTGGCCGC
>CAYRBQ010000276.1:0-5710 GCA_964422305.1 uncultured Reyranella sp.
AGACCGCCGCACCGGAGCGATGGCGCGCCACGAGCTGCAGGCGGCCCGGCGCGCCGGTCAGGCTCGAGAGCCCGGCTACGGCACGCCCGGCATCGCCGCCGGTTGCGACGACGAGACCGAGAGCGGCCAGTGCATTCGAGGCCTGGAAGCCGCCGACCAGCGGCAGCTCGACCTCGTGGCGTGTGCCGAGCACCTCGATCGACAGGCGTTGGCCCGCCGGCGTCGGATCGTCGGCGAGGAGGCGGAATTCCTTGCCCCTCTCGCCGTAGGTCCAGAAGCGGATGCCGCGTCGGCGGCACAGCGCGCCCAGTGCCTCGGCGCGGTCGCTGTCGGCATTCACGACCGCCGTCGCGCCCGGCGGAAGCAAGGTTTCGAAGAGCCGCGCCTTGGCCGCGAAGTAGGCATCCATCGAGACGTGATAGTCGAGATGCTCGTGGGTCAGGTTGGTGAAGGCCGCCGCCGAGAGCCGCAGCCCGTCGAGACGATGCTGGTCGATGCCGTGGCTCGAGGCCTCGATGGCAAGATGCGTGATGCCCTCGCGCGCCAGCGTCGCGAGATCCTCATGAAGCTGCACCGGGTCGGGCGTCGTGAGACCGCCGTCGCGGACCAGGCCGGGCGAAACGATGCCGAGCGTGCCGACGCTCGCCGCCCGGAGGCCAAGCGTCTGCCAGATGTGACGCACGAAATGTACGGTCGACGACTTGCCATTGGTACCGGTGACCGCCGCAATGGTGGCAGGCTGGACGCCGGCGAAGGCCGAAGCCATCAGCGCCACGCGTCGGCGCGGATTGTCGTCGCGCATCACCACGATGCCGGGATCGAGTGGCGGGAGAGCCGCGTCGGGCGCGGCCAGGATGGCGACGGCGCCGCGTCTCACCGCGTCGGCCACGAACGCCGCGCCGTCCTGGTGCGAACCGGAAAGAGCGGCGAACAGATAGCCCGGCTTGACCTTGCGCGAGTCGAGCGTGAGGCCGGCAAGAAAGGGATCGCGCGACGGCGCGGGGACTAAGGTTGCGTCGGCGCTCCGGCGCATGAGCTCACTCAGACGCAACGCGGCGCACTCCGGAACCGGACGCAGCCGCCGTCTGGCCCGGCCCCGGCCTGACCGGCACGGCCTTGCGGTGGTCGCCCGGCACGCGCCGCACGCTGGCCGGCGCGGCCTGGGCCGGCAACGGCGCGGGGATCGGAGTCGAGGCGATCTCGATCGGCGGCAGGCCCTCCTTCAGGTCGCTGGGCAGGATGCCGTAAAGCGACACGATCTGCTCGATGATGACCTTGACCGAGGGGGCGGCGACCCAGCCCGCGGTCGCGTAGCCACCCGTCTCGGGAAGTCCCTTGGGTTCGTCGAGCGAGACCAGCACAACGAACTTCGGATCGTTCATCGGGAAGGCACCAACGAACGAGCTGATTAGGGCTTTTTGACGGTAGCCGCCGCGGCCCGGCTTCTCCGCGGTGCCGGTCTTGCCGCCGACCTCGTAGCCCTTCACGTCGGCGTTCTTGCCGGTACCCTCGACGGCGTTGAGCCGCAGGAGCTGCCGCATGTTCACCGACGTCTTGGTCTGGATGACGCGCCGGCCCTTGTCGCTCCCCGCCGTGCGCTTGACCAGGGACGGCGGGTAGAGGATTCCGCCGTTGACGACGGCCGCCGAGCCGGTGACCAGATGCAGCGGCGTCACCGAGATGCCGTGACCGAAGGCGATGGTCATCGTGTTGATCTTCATCCAGTGCCGCGGATAGAGCGGCGCAGCGACCTCGGGGAGCTGTGTCGACAGCGGCTTGAGAAAGCCGATCTTGTCGAAGAAGGCGCGCTGGCCCTCGGGGCCCATCACCTCGACCGCCATCTTGGCCGACGCGATATTGGACGAATACTTGAAGATCTCAGGCACGTTCAGCGGGCGACGTTGCGCATGGTCGTCGTTGATCGTGAAGCGGTCGATCTTGATCGGCGAGGTGGCGTCGAAGACGCTGGTCATCGTGACCTTGCCGCTGTCCAGCGCCATCGCGGTGTTGAAGATCTTGAACGTCGAACCCTGCTCGTAGACGCCGAGCGTGGCCCGATTGAACAGCGCCTCATTGGTGAGCGTCTTGGTGCTGTTGGGATTGAAGGTCGGCAACGAGGCCATGGCGAGGATCTCGCCGTTGGTCGCGTCCATGACGATCGCCGTGCCGCCGATCGCGGAGAATTTCTGCGTCGCGCGCGCCAGCTCGCGCTCCACCATGCGCTGCAGCCTGAGATCGATCGAGAGCTGCAGCGTCTCGCCGCTCTGGAGCTGCTGGTCGAAGTAACGTTCGACGCCAGCCAGGCCGGAGTTGTCGACGCTGGCATAGCCCAGGATGTGCGCCGCCGCCGTACCCTGCGGATAGATGCGCCGCTCTTCGGCCTGGAACTCGAGGCCGGGAATACCGAGGCGGTTGACCTGATCGTGCTCGCGCGGGCTGAGGCCGCGCTTGATCCAGACGAAGGTGCGGTCACCCTCGAGCTTCTCGCGGACCTCGTCGAACTTGAGATCGGGCAGCGCCGTCACGATCTTGCGGGCGGCCTCCTGCGGGTCGATCAGCAGGTGAGGATTGACGAAGGCCGACATGACCGGCACCGACGTCGCGAGCACCGCGCCGTGACGATCTACGATGTCGGCGCGCTCGGACTGGATCGAACCGCCGCGGGCGGCGACCCGCTGCGTCGGCTCGGCGCCATCGCGCAGCAGCGAGACGTAGCCCATCCGCAGGCCGACGGCCGCAAAGGCGATCGCGAAGATCGCCGAGGTGACCACCAGGCGCTGACGTGCGGTCTCCTGCACATCGCCCTTCAGGCGATTCTGAGCCGACCCGTAACGCGCGCCGGCCGCCGCGTTTTCCGCGGCGGCCGGGTCGGGCGAGGCAGACCTGCGCCACAGTCTCACCGACGTCCCCCTTCGTTTCTCGAGAGGATTTCGTCGATGGAGACTGCGGCGCTCTGGCCGTCGCCAACCGGACCCGATGTTGCCGGCTCTTGTATTGCGGCCGGTCGAGGGGGCGTCGTGGGTCCGGATATACGCTTGGAAAGGGGTGCGGAGGCCGGCGAGGGGCTGCCGGCCTCCGCTGCGACGCGGGCACCACCGGGCAAAGTCGACGAGGGGACGTCGTTGCCCGTACGTGGGGGGGAAGGGAGTGGTGCTTCGCGCCGCGGGGGGACAGATTCGGGTTTGAGCTGGTCGAGTCGGACGACCTGCTTGATGGAGGCCGACTCGAGCTTGAGATGCTTGATCGCGAGCGTCTCGATGCGCTCGGACTCATTGAGATGCGCCCATTCGACCCGCAGGATGTGCGTGGCCTGCTGGCTCTCGATGATCTTCTGGTTGGTACGGTCGATCTTTTCCTCGAGGTCCTGCACCCTGTACTTCACGGTGAAGAGCCCGACCGCCGTGGCGACGGCGGCGATCGACCAGAACAGGAGACCGCGGTGGATCATGCGCGGCCTCCCGAAACGGCGAGCTTTTCCGCGACTCGCAGCCGTGCCGAGCGGGCGCGCGGGTTGGCGGCGATTTCAGCGTCGGACGGAAGGACCGGCTTGCGCGTCAGGTCGCGCAGGGTCGCGAGCCGCGCTTCGCCGACCGGCGGAGCATGGCGCGACGGGCCGGGCGTCCGGCCAGCCCGTGCCCGCACGAACTCCTTCACCGCGCGATCCTCGAGCGAATGGAACGAAACCACCGCCAGACGACCACCCGGCGCCAGGACCTGCTCGGCGGCCGCGAGGCCACGCTCCAGCTCGCCCAGCTCGTCGTTCACTGCGATACGCAGCGCCTGGAAGGTGCGCGTCGCCGGGTCGCTCTCGTCCTTGGCCGACGGACCGACCGCGCGACGCACGATCTCGGCCAGCTCGCCCGTGGTCTCGATGCGCTTCGCACGGCGTGTCTCGACGATGGCGCGCGCGACGCGGCGGCTGCGACGCTCCTCGCCGTACCGCCAGATGATGTCGGCGAGCTCGGCCTCCTCGCCTTCGTTCACGAGATCGCATGCCGAGGCGCCGCTCTTCTCCATGCGCATGTCTAGCGGGCCGGAGGCCCTGAAGGAGAAGCCGCGCTCGGCCTGGTCGAACTGCATCGACGAGACGCCGAGATCGAGCGCCACGCCGTCGACATCCTCGACGCCTTCGGCCGACAGCAGGTCGGTCATGTCGCCGAAGCGGCCTTCGATCAGGCGGAGCCGCGGCGCGTAGCGCCCGGCCAGCACCTTGCCGGCCTCGATGGCGTCAGGATCGCGGTCGATCGCGATCACCCGGCAGTCGGCGCGGTCGAGCATCGCCGTCGTGTAGCCGCCGGCGCCGAAGGTTCCGTCGACGTAGCGGCCGCCGTCGCGCGGCTGCAGCGCATCGACGACCTCACGTGCCATGACGGGAACGTGGCGGGGCGCGCTCATGCCTCGCCTCCGCTGAGGTTGCGCACGAACGCCGCCATCTTGTCGCGCTCGGCGGCGCGGCGCGCCTGCCAGCGGGCGGGATTCCAGAGCTGGAACTTCTCGACCTTCCCGATCAGCATCACGCCGTCCGACGCGTCGAGCGCCTCGACGAACTCGGCCGGCATGGAGAAGCGGCCGTCCGGCTCCATCGCGACCGTGCGCGCGCCCGCCGACAGGTAGCCCGCCGGATCGAACGCCTCGTCGTCGAGCGCGACCTTCAGCGAGCCCTTGGGACCGAGCGCCTCGGCACGCAGGCGCTCCAGCATGGCGTCGAAGCCCAAGCGGGAATTGCCGTTCACGACGCCGGGGACATTGGGGGAGTGATAGAGGACGAAAGCGCCGCGATCGTCCGCCGGCAGCTCATCGCGGAAGGCTGCAGGCAGCAGCGCCCGGCCTTTCTTGTCCAGCTTGATCAGGATTTCGGACCGGAATGCCACGGCCCCGCTCCCCCTGCATCCCGCCGTCGGTGCCCCACGCCTCGACGCTGTTACACGGGATACAATGGGATACCATGGGAAATCCCGGGATGCAATTGGCAAACGCAGGAATCCACAAGGAATCTGAAGGCCTTAGACACAACATCTATTGTGCGCTTGCATCATGCAAGCGCAAGCTGTTGTAGTACTGATTCACATTGCGGAATCCCCAAAGGAACAGAGGGTCAGACGGCCTGTAAGCCGGGTTCTGTCCTCGCCGTCAGGCGAGGGATGGCCATTCCTCTGGGACGCCCGTTGCCGAGCGCCTCGCGCGACCGACCCGGGCGACGACGCGGAAACGCCGCTGCCGGTTGCCCGGCGTGCCGCCCCTATTTGGTCTTGCTCCCGGTGGGGTTTGCCGTGCCGCTTCCGTTGCCGGTCGCGCGGTGGGCTCTTACCCCACCCTTTCACCCTTGCCGATCCGGCGAACCGGACAGGCGGTTTGTTTTCTGTGGCACTTTCCCTGGGGTCGCCCCCGCCGGACGTTATCCGGCACCGTGTCTCCGTGGAGCCCGGACTTTCCTCACCGGCCGGTTGCCCGTCCAGTGCAGCCATCCGGCCGTCTGACTGGGCTGTTAGCTAGGCTGCACCGCCTGTCTGGTCAAGCAGGTCGGCAAGCAGCGCTCTGGTCTCGTCGTCGGCAACGCCGTCGACCAGGCTCGGCCTGTAGCGTCGCTGGAAGGCGGCGACGATGTCGGCCGTCGTCACCTCGCCCGCCGGCGGGTAGCCAAAGCGTTGCAGCGCAGCCTGCACGTCGCCTTCGAGGCTCCCTCGAATGCCGCGCGGCCACAGGCCGATGC
>CAYRBQ010000277.1:0-5706 GCA_964422305.1 uncultured Reyranella sp.
TGTCGCGCAGCTTCAGGATGTTGGCGAGGAGAACGCGCTGGTCCTCGCTGATCGGCGTGTCGCTCTCGGGCGTCTCCTCGATCAGCTCCTCGATGGCCTCGCGGACGGCCTCGTTCTTCTCGCGCCGGCGCAGACGCCGCAGGATGGCGCGCAAGAGCCCGCCGCTCGAAGGGACCTCGGCCCCTGATGATGCGACGGTCGTCGCGGATGGCTCAGCCAACGGATCCGGGCTCACGCCCGGCCGCGTACTGTGCGCTGTGGAATCCGGCATGGTCGTTAAGATAGGCTATCGGGCCTGCGTTGCAATGTCGGAAGTTCCTGATGCGTTCCTGCAAGCTTCCTTCCGGAGCGGAAATGCCCGTCTTCGGGCTCGGCACCTGGCGCATGGGCGAAAGTGCCCGGCGCCGCCCCGAGGAACTCGATGCGCTGAAATACGGCCTCGACCTCGGCTATCCGATGATCGACACGGCCGAGATGTACGGCGAGGGCGGCGCCGAGGAGATCGTGGGCGACGCGCTCTCCGGTCTCACCAGCCGGCCCTATGTCGTGAGCAAGGTCTATCCGCACAACGCCTCGCGCGCCGGCACGATCGCGGCCTGCGAGCGCAGCCTGAAGCGCATGCGCATCGAGCGCATCGATCTCTACCTGCTGCACTGGCGCGGCGGCGCGCGCATCGAGGAAACGTTCGAGGCGTTCCTCAAGCTGCGCGACGCCGGAAAGATCGCCGACTTCGGCGTCAGCAACTTCGACCGTGACGACATGGAAGACGCCGCCCGCCTCGACAAGGGACTGAACGGCAGCAACCAGGTGCTCTACTGCCTGTCGCGCCGCGGGCCGGAGTTCGACCTGCTGCCGTGGATGCGGAAGCGCTCCATCCCGCTGATGGCCTACTCGCCGCTCGACCAGGGCGGATTGCTGAAGAAAGCGCCGCTCAGGAAACTGGCCGACGAGGTCGGCTGCACACCGGCGCAGCTCGCGCTGGCCTGGCTGCTCGCGCAGCCAGGCGTCGTCACGATTCCGAAATCGTCGAGCCGCGAGCGCGTGAAGGAGAATTTCGGCGCGCTGCAGGTGGAGCTCACACCGAAGATCATGGCCGAGCTGGACCGCGCCTTCCCGCCACCCAAGGGCAAGCAGCCGCTCGAGATGCTCTAGCGGACCACGTAAGGATCGGCGATCCCGAGCTTCGCCAGGATGCGGCGCTCCAGCGCCTCCATGCGCTCGGCATCCTCGTCGCCGGTCTCGTGATCGTGGCCCAGCAGATGCAGCACGCCGTGGACGACGAGATGGGTCACATGATCGGCCGCCGTCTTCTTCTGCGCCCTCGCCTCGCGCCACACGGTCTGGCGGGCCAGCACGATGTCGCCCAGGAAGGCGCGCTCGCCCGACGGATAGGACAGCACGTTGGTGGGCTTGTCCTTCTTGCGGTCGCGCTTGTTCAAGATGCGAACGCCCTTGTCATCGGAGAGGGCGACGTTGAGCGATCTGCCGCGCGCCGCGGCAGCGCGCGCGGCCCTGCGCACCAGCCGCTCGACGCCGGGCAGCACCTTCTGCCAGCCGGCGTCGAGGACGATGACCTCGACCTCAAGCCTTGGTTTTCTTGTCGCGCGCGTCATAGGCCTCGACGATGCGGGTCACGAGGTCGTGGCGCACCACGTCCTTCGCGGTGAGGGGCACGAAGCGCACGCCGTCGACATGGCCCAGCGTCTCGACGGCATCGTTCAGGCCCGACTTCTGGTTGTTGGGCAGGTCGGTCTGGCTGGGATCGCCCGTGATCACCATGCGAGAGCCCTCGCCGAGACGCGTCAGGAACATGCGCATCTGCATCGGCGTGGTGTTCTGCGCCTCGTCGAGGATGACGAAGCAGTGGGCAAGCGTGCGGCCGCGCATGAAGGCCAGCGGCGCGATCTCGATCTCGCCGTTCTCCATGCGGTTGGCGATCTGCTCCGCCGGGATCATGTCGTGCAGCGCGTCGTAGAGCGGCCTGAGATAGGGATCGATCTTCTCCTTCATGTCGCCGGGCAGGAAGCCCAGCCGCTCGCCCGCCTCGACGGCGGGGCGCGAGAGCACGATGCGCTCGACCTTGCCGGCGAGCAGCAGCGACACGCCCATGGCGACCGCGAGATAGGTCTTGCCCGAGCCGGCCGGCCCCAGCGCGAACACCATGTCGCGCTCGCGGAGCGCGGCGAGGTAGGTGCGCTGGCCGGGCGAGCGCGCCTGCACGGTGCGACGGCGCGTGCGGATGCCTTCTCCGTCGCCGCCCTCGGTGCCGCTCTTGGCGAAGCGCACGGCGGCATCGACGTCTGCCGCCTCGATGGAAAGGCCACGCTTCAGCCGCTCGTAGAGGCCGGCGATGGCCTTCTGGGCGATCGCCGCATCGTCCGGCGTGCCGGCAATGGCGAGCTGGTTGCCGCGGGCGCTGAGCTGCACGTTGGCGAGCTGCTCGATGCGCACGAGGTTGCGGTCGTGGTTGCCGTAGAGCACCGCGAGCAGCGCATTGTCGTCGAAGGTCATGCGACGGACATCGGCGGCGCGGGCGCCGGCGGTCTGGTCGCTCACGCGGCGGCCTCGTACGAGCCCGTCACGATCCTGCCGGCCAGGCTGTTGGGGTGGCCCTCTGTGAGGTGGACGTCGACGATGCGGCCGATCAGCCGCGGATTGCCCTCGGCATAGACCGACTGCAGCCACGGCGTCTTGCCGACGATCTGACCGGGCTTGCGGCCGGTCTCGGCGAACAGGACCGGCGTCGTCGTGCCGGCCTTGGAGACGTTGAAGTCGCGCGCCTGGCGGCCGAGCAGCGCCTGAAGGGCGGCGAGCCGCGCCGACTTCACGCTCTCGGGCACCTGGCCGGTCAGCGCGGCGCCCGGCGTGCCGGGGCGGCGGCTGTACTTGAAGGAAAAGGCCGAGGCGAAGCCCACCCGCTCGATCAGGCGCATCGTGTCGTCGAAATCGGCATCGCTCTCACCCGGAAAGCCGACGATGAAGTCCGACGACAACGCGAGGTCGGGCCGGGCGTTGCGCAGGCGGTCGACCAGCCCGAGGAAGAGGTCGCGGCCGTGACGGCGGTTCATCGCCTCGAGGATGCGGTCCGAGCCCGACTGCACCGGCAGGTGCAGGTAGGGCATGAGCTGCGGCACCTCGCCGTGCGCGGCGATGAGGTCGTCGTTCATGTCGCGCGGATGGGAGGTCGTGTAGCGCAGCCGCGCCACGCCCCCGATGCCGGCGATCTCCCGGATGAGCCGCGCGAGGTCCCAGGCCGAACCATCCGAAGCTTCGCCGTGATAGGCGTTGACGTTCTGGCCGAGCAGCGTGATCTCGATCGCGCCGGCGGCCACGAGCTGGCGCGCCTCCGCGAGCACGGCGGATGCCGGCCGCGAATACTCGGCGCCGCGCGTGTAAGGCACGACGCAGAAGGTGCAGAACTTGTCGCAGCCTTCCTGGATCGACAGGAACGCCGAGCCGGCACGCACGCCCTGCGGTGAGGGCAGATGGTCGAACTTGCTCTCAGGCGGGAAGTCGGTGTCGAGGACGCCGGCGCCGGGCAGGCGCTTGCCGTGGCGCAGCAGGGCTTGCTTGCGCTCGGCCTCGGCCAGCAGCTCGGGCAGGCGATGGTAGGCCTGCGGGCCGACCACGATGTCGACGGCGGGCTGGCGCTTCACGATCTCCTCGCCTTCGGCCTGGGCGACACAGCCCGCGACGGCGATGGTGAGGTCGCGGCCTTCAGCGCGGCGCTCGCGCTTCACGTCGCGGAGCCGGCCGAGCTCGGAATAGACCTTCTCCGAGGCGTGCTCGCGGATGTGGCAGGTGTTCAGCACGACGAGATCGGCCTGGTCCGGCGCGTCCGCGAGCGCAAAGCCGAGCGGCCGCAGGACGTCGGCCATGCGGTCGGAATCGTAGACGTTCATCTGGCACCCGTAGGTGCGGATGAACACGCGCTTGGGCTGCCCGGTCATGCGGACGTCTTGCATCGGTCTCCGTTGCGGGAACGGCGCGGTTCTATCACCCGGGCCCCTCAGGGTCGAGGGCCGGCCAAAGCGGGGGCGTCCAGCGGGGGCAGGAGGTCGGGCCGGCCGGAATTCGCCGCCTGCACGCCGGCCCAGACCTGCCGGAAGCAGTATTCCGCCAGCTTCTTGCGGTCGCCCAGCCGGTCGATGTCGACCGGCGGGAAGAAGGTCACCACCGCCTCGGTTTCGCCGAGGCAGACCATCTGCCAGAGGTGCGGCACCAGATCGAGGTCGCCGAACCAGGCGAACAGCGGCCGCCAGTAACGGCCGAGCGGGATGCCGTCGAGGCGCGTGTAGGAGATCGACACCGGCTGGACGAGGATCGGCCTGTCGTTGCGGCGGAGCTGCGCGGTCGCGAACAGGGCGCTGCGGAAGGGGAGCACCCGCGTGCCGTCGCTGCTCGTGCCCTCGGGAAACAGCATCAGGTTGTCGCCGGTGTCGAGGCGGCGCAGCATCTCGTCGCGGCTGTTGTTGGTCTTGGCCGAGCGCCGGTCGACGAAGATGGTGCGCTGAGCCTTGGCGAGCGTACTGAAGAACGGCCAGGTCGCGACCTCGGCCTTGGCGACGAAGCAGCCGGGGATGCGGCCGCCCAGTACCTCGATATCGAGGTAGGAGACGTGGTTGCAGACGAACAGCGTCGGCATCACGGTCGAGCGCTGGCCGTTCACCTTCACCCTGATGCCGAGGATCACGCAGACCATGCGATGGTAGGCGACCGGCAGCCAGCGCACCACGGGACGCGCGCCGACCGCGAGCGCCAGCAGATGGAACGGCAGCAGCAGGAGCGTGAGCAGCAGGTAGGCGACGAGCCTGAACGCGCCGCGCAGGGGAGAGCCGATCCACATCGTCGCCAGCGGCGCGTCCGTCGCGGTGCTCAACGAATCCCGCGTTCGTAGTGGCGGATGTACTTCTCCGTCACCAGCTCGGTCTTCACGATGATGAAGACGTCGGTGCTGTTGAACTCATGATCGATCACCGCGCCGTCGCCGACGAAGCCGCCCAGCCGCAGGTAACCCTTGATGAGCGGCGGGACGCGGGCCATCGCCCGGCGCGGATCGTAGCTTCCGGGCTCGAGCACGTTCATCTCGACGAAGCGCGACGGGACCGCGCGCACCCGGATCTCCGGCGGCGCGAGGTGGTGATGGTGGAGATACGACAGCGCCTGGGCGTGCTGCGCGGGATCGATGCCCGGGAAGCTCGCGCAGCCGAACATCACCTTGACGTCGTAGTGGTAGGCGTAGAGCGCGATGCCGCGCCACAGCATCTGCATGGTCGCGGTGTTGCGCGCGTCCTTGGCGATACACGAGCGGCCGAGCTCGAGCACCTCGCCCGGATAGTCGATCATCTTCTGGATGTCGTACTCGGCCGACGAATAGAATCGACCCATCTTCGCCGCAGCCGGGCGACGGATCAGGCGATAGGTGCCGACGATACCTTCCGGGCCTTCGCCGCGACGGCGGTCGAGCACCAGCAAATGGTCGCACACCTCATCGAACGGATCGAAATCGCGGCCGAGCGCCTTCATCTCCGGTGTCGGATGCGCGGTCATCTCTTCGTAGAAGATGCGATAGCGCAGGGCCTGGGCGGCTTGAATCTCCGCAGTGGTCTGCGCCAGGCGAACCTCGAAGTCGCCAGCGACGACCTTCACGATCTCCGCACTGGAGACAGGCGGGCCGAGAAGCTCGGCTTCGCTGTCAGCGCGGTC
>CAYRBQ010000278.1:0-5679 GCA_964422305.1 uncultured Reyranella sp.
CGACGGCATGGAAGGTCTCGCGCCCCAACGCCGTGCCGACGGCGAAGTCGGGCAGCTCGTCGACGTAGCTGATGCCGAAATCGGCGACGCCGCTCCGAACGTCGTCGAGGATCGAGGCATAGACGCCCTCGCGGACGTGGATCTCCACGCCCGGCCGGTCGGCGCGATAGGCCGCGATCAGGCGCGGCAGCCGGCCGACCGCCACCGACATCACGCAGGAGATCACCACCAGGCCGCGGCGCTCCTGCGCCACCTCGCGCACGCTCTGCACGGTGATCCCGAGGTCGTTCAGCATGCGCTCGGCGACGGCGACGAACTCGCGCCCGGCCGCCGTGATCTGGACACGGCGGGTGCTGCGCTCGAACAGGCGCACGCCGAGCTGGTCTTCCAGTCGCTTCAGCATGCGGGTCAGCGCCGGCTGCGAGATCCTGAGGCGCGCCGCCGCGGCGACGAAGCTGCCGTACTCGGCCAGCGCCAGCACCGCCTCGAGCTGGCGGGCGCCGACGTCCGGCAGTGCGACGCGTGGCATCTAGGCCGCGAGCATGCGCTCGCGGTTGCGATCGCGCAGGATCGGCATCACCCACTTGCCGAAGCGCTCGGCCTCCTCGTCGTGCAGGTAGCCGGAGAGGCAGAAGGAATGGCAGCCGAGGTCGATGAACTTCTGCAGAGTGTCGGCGCACTGCTCGGGATCGCCGACCACGGCAATGCCGGCGCCCGGCCGCACCTGGGTGATGCCGGTCCACAGATGCGGCTCGATGGTCTCGCCGATCGCCGCCAGCTCGCGCACGCGGCGGTTGGCCTCGGAGGTCGCGAAGTGCTCCTTCACGAACTGTTTCTGGCCCTCGGTCGCGTGGGCCACGAGGCCGTGCGCGAACTCCCAGGCTTCCTTCTCTGTCGGCCGGCAGACGACCTGCAGGCGCATGCCGAAGCCGATATCCTTCTCGCGCCCGTGCGCGGCGGCCATCGCCTTGATCTCCGCCATGTTGGCGCGGATGCGTTCGTAGGTGTCGCCCCAGAAGAGGTGGACGTCGGAGTGCTTGGCCGAGATCTCCCAGGCCTGTCGGCTGCCGCCGCCGAGATAGAATTTCGGATGAGGCTTCTGAAGCGGGTATGGCCGGATCTGTGCACCCTTGAGCTGATAGAACTTGCCGTCGAAATGGACCGGGCCGCGCGTGGTCCACAGCGCCTTCAGGATCGAGACCTCCTCGTCCATGATCTCGTAGCGTTCTTCCTTGCCCCACTTGATGCCTTCGGCGGCATTCTCCGTCTCGCTCTGGCCTGCGATCAGGTTGATGCAGATGCGGCCACCCGAGAGCTGGTCGAAGGTGCTGATCATCTTGGCCATCAGCACCGGGTTGATGTAGCTCGGCCGCGCCGCCACCAGCATGCGCATCGACTTCGAGCGCGCCACCATCATGGCGCTCGAGATCCACGCCTCCCAGCACGCGGTCTGCACCGGCACCAGCATGTATTCGAAGCCTGCGGCTTCGGCAGCCCCGACGATCTTGTCGAACAGGTCGAGCGACGGCGCCACCTGCGCGCTCGCCAGCCCATAGGCCGTCGTGTCGCCTGCCGTCGGCAGGAACCAGCCGAATTCCAGTCTGCGCATGGGTGCGTTTCCCTCCGGGCGGAAGATTAGCGCAATTCGGTGTGGTGGCGACCGTCGGGAATGGGCACGATCCGACGCAACTTCAGGAGTTCTGTTCATGTTGCAGCACGGCAAGCGGCCGACAATCGCATCGCGGCACGGCATGGTGGCCGCCGCGCATCCTTTGGCCGCGGCGGCCGGTGCGCGGATCCTCGGCAGCGGTGGCAACGCGTTCGACGCCGCGACGGCGACCGCCGCGACCCTGAACGTCGTCGAGCCCTATATGTCGGGCCTCGCCGGCCAGGGCCTGGCGACCTGCTACATCGCGGCCGAGAAGCGCGTGCGCTCGCTCGACTTCATGGCCCGCATCCCGCGCAAGTTCCCGCTCGACCGGCTGCAGCGGCGCGAGCAGATCCTGCGCGGCCCCGTCCCTGTCGGCGCGCCCGGCAATCTCGCCGGATGGTGCGAGATGGCGAGTGCCTACGGCACCAAGAAGCTCCCCGAGCTGTTCGCGCCGGCGATCGCCATCGCGCGCGACGGCTTCGCGATGATCGAGTTCAACGTCGAGGAGATCGCCGGCGTCACGCCCGAGCTGCGCGGCCAGTCGGCACTCTGGCCCGAATGGTCGAAGACCTATCTCGAGGGCATCAGCGGCGGGCGTCCGATGCTGGGTGCGGTGCTGAAGCAGCCGGCGCTCGCCGGCACCCTGGAGGCACTGGCGGCCGCAGGGCCCGGCTTGATGTACGGCGGCGCGCTCGGCAAGAAGGTCGTCGAGCGGCTGGCCGAGCTGGGCGGCTGCCTCACGATTGACGACCTCCACGACGCGCGCGCGACCTGGGTCGATCCGGTCGCGATCGACTATCGCGGCCGCAAGGTCCACGTGCCGCCGCCGCCCTGCGAGGGCTTCCAGTACCTGGTGACGTTGAGGATCCTCGAAGGCTTCGACTTTGCCAAGCTGCCGCGCAATGGCACGGAGCATGTCGACACGGTGCTGCGCGCGATCCGCGTCGCGGCCGGCGTCCGGATCGCCAACGGCGTGCCCTCTGCGCAGAAGCTCGCCGAGCTCCTGTCCGAAGGTTACATCGAGAAGCTCCGCGCCCGCGTGCGCGACGGCGAGCCGGTCGTCGGGCCGACCGAGCAATGGACAGGAGGTCCTGGCGAAGAGGGCCATACGACGTCGTTCTCGATCGCCGACCGCCACGGCAACATGGTCTGCGTGACGCAGAGTCTCGGCAGCGTGTTCGGCTCGGGCGTCGTCGTGCCCGGCACCGGCATCTGTCTCAGCAACTTCCTCTATTGGGCGGACGTCAATCCGAAGAGTCCCAACCGGGTGAAACACGGTGACCTGATGCCGGTCTGCGTCGCGCCCTCGATCGTGACGCAGGACGACAGGCCCGTGCTCGCGCTCGGCACGCCGGGCAGCTACGGCATCCTGCAGACCCAGGCGCAGGCGATGGTGCAGTATGTCGACTACGGCCTGCCGCTGCAGCAGGCGATCGAGGCGCCGCGCGCGCGCCTGACCGACGGTCGCGCCGTGCTGCTCGAGGGACGCATCGATGACAAGGTGCACGAGGAGCTGCGCGGTCGCGGCCATGATCTGACGCGTGGCCCTGAATGGACCATGAAGGTGGGTGGCATGCAGGGTGTGGCCGTCGATCCCGTCTCGGGTTTCTTCACCGGCGGCTGCGATCCGCGGCGCGACGGATACTGCGTGCCGGCCTGATCGGCTACTTTCTCGGCCGCGAGGGCTCGGAGATCTCGGCGACCGCCGCGCCGACGCGGCGGAGGGTGGTGGCATCGGGCTCTGTCGCGATATCGCCGAGCGCCACGATGCCGACCAGGGCCTTGCCGCGGTCGAGCACGGCGAGGCGGCGGACCTGCAGCACCTTCATGCGCTCCAGGACTTCCTCGGCCTCCTCGTCATCGAAGGCATAGGCGATATCCTCGGTCATGCAGTCCGCCACCAGCGTGTCGACGGGCGATCGGCCGGCGGCCACTCCACGAACCACGATGTCGCGGTCGGTGATGGTGCCGACGAGGCGATTGCCGTCGCACACCGGCAGCGAGCCGACACCGATCGCCTCCATGGCCGCGGCCGCCTTCTGCAACGAGGCATCCGGCGCCACCGTCTCGACTTCGCGGGTCATGATCTCGGAAACCTGCATGCTGCGATAATGCGGCGCGCGCTCTTTGGTTGCGGCTTCCTAGGACAGCGCCCCGACGACTCGCGTCTGGGAACGGACATGGGGCGCGAAGCGGCCCCAGCCGCGCATGGCGGCGAACTCCTTCGTCTCGACGGCGCCGGGCGAGGCGAGCTCGTAGACCGTGGTGTAGAGCTTCGTCCGCGTGCGGCGGCCTTGGCCGCGGTCGCTTTCCGAGATCTCGCCCGAGGAGACGTAGCGGCGGCCGGCCAGCACGCCGGGACAGGCCAGCGCGTCCGGCAGGTGGACGTCGTCGTACCAGCGGTTCCAGTCGTCCTCGACCGCGGCGTCCACCTCGGCCGTCACGATGAGCAGACAGTTCGGGAGCAGGCAGTTCGGCAGGACGGTCATTCGGCATTCCTCTTGCACGGACGGGCGTGACACTATGGAATGCGCTTCAAGCAGAACGTTCAAGAGGGGATGGTCGATGCGTAAACTTGCCTGGCTCGCCGCTGCCGCGATTGCCATCGTCGGCGCGGGAACGGCCGATGCCCAACAGACCCCGCGCAAGGGCGGCGTGCTCCGCATGACGGGGCCCTATGCCGCGAGCTTCGGCAGCCTCGATCCGCACGCCACGCCGCGCGCGCAGGACTGGATCGTCAACCAGGCGATTCACCGCCCGCTCTACATGTGGGATACCGCCAACAACAAGCTCGCGCTCGAGCTCGCCAAGTCGGTGACGGCGTCGGCCGACGGCCTGACGCACACCTTCAAGCTGCGCGACGACGTCTTCTTCCACAACGGCCGCAAGATGACGGCGGACGACGTGATCTGGTCGTTCACCCGCATCATGGACGGCAGCAAGGGCTATCCCGGCGCGCGCTACGTTCGCCTGATCAAGGGCGCCATCGACGTCGAGAAGAACCAGGCGAAGGAGATCTCCGGCCTGAAGAAGATCGACGACTTCACGCTCGAGATGACCCTCACCGAGCGCGTCGATCCCGGCTACTATTTCTTTGCCGGCACGACGTCGATCCTGCCCAGGGAAGAGGTCGAGAAGGGCAACTTCGCGTCGGCGCCGGTCGGCGTCGGCCCGTTCAAGTTCAAGGAGCACGTGCCCGGCTCGCGCGTCGTCACCGAACGGTTCGACAAGTTCTACAAGCCGGGCAAGCCGTATCTCGACCGCTACGAAGTGCTGATCATGGCCGAGGCGGCCGCCCGTGACGTCGCCTTCCGCAACAAGGAGATCGACACCTCGATCCTGGGCCCCGCCCAGTATGTCGCCTATCGCGAGGATGCGCAGCTCTCCAAGGGCATCCTCGAGGTCGCGGAAATGTTCACCCGCGCCATCACCTTCAACCATGACGTCAAGCCGTTCGACGACAAGCGGGTGCGTCAGGCGATCAACCACGCGATCGACGCCGACCTGATCGTCAAGCGGCTGGTCAAGGACAAGGCCTATCGCGCGACGAGCTGGCTTCCGCCTTCGTCGGAGGCCTTCGACAAGAGCTTCAAGCCGTACGCCTTCGACCAGGCCAAGGCCAAGAAGCTGCTGGCCGAGGCGGGCCTCCCCAACGGCTTCGAATGGGAGCTGACGACCAGCCAGAACGAGAGCTGGGGCCTGCCGATCGTCGAGGCGATCATCCCGATGCTGGCCAGGGTCGGCATCAAGGTGAAGCCCAAGCTGGTCGAGGTCACGGTGCTGACCGATATCGCCCTGAAGGGCGAGCACCAAGCCTATATCGGCTCCAATCTGACGGGCCCCGACGCCCTCACGACCATGCGCGCCTACTACTCCAAGACGCCGCGCACAGCCGGCAACGTCACCGGCTACAGCAGCCCGGCCTTCGACAAGCTCTTCGAAGAGGCCGCGACGAGCATCGACCCGGTCAAGCGCAACGATCTGCTGCGCCAGGCCAACAACTTGATCTACGACGAAGCGCCGATCTG
>CAYRBQ010000279.1:0-5665 GCA_964422305.1 uncultured Reyranella sp.
CCTTCTCCGCGACGCGATGGGGCTGGTTGGTGGTGAGCTGGATCACGCCGTGCCCCAGGCGGATGCGCTTGGTGCGTTGGCTGGCGGCGCCGAGGAAGACCTCGGGTGCGGAGGAGTGGGAATACTCCTCGAGGAAGTGATGCTCGACCTCCCACGCGTAGTCGTAGCCCAGCTTGTCGGCGAGCTCGATCTGGCTCAGCGAATCCTGCAGGAGGTGGTACTCGCTCTTGGGACCCCATGGCCGGGGAAGCTGATGCTCGTAGAAGATGCCGAACTTCATGGGCGGCTCCTCAGGCGGTCTTGCAGAACTTGGAAATGCTCTCGACCAGCCTGGGCACCATCTGGGACGGCAAGTCGTGGCCCCATCCCGGCCAGGTCTCGACCTTCGCACCCGGCACCAGGCTCGCCACGTCGCGGCCGCACTCGACCGGCAGCAGCGGATCGTCCTCGCCGTGCAGCACCAGCGTCGGTACCTTCACGGTCTTCAACAGATCGACACGCGGTCCCGACGCCATCACGGCGAGATACTGGCGTGCGGCCCCCTCGGGGTACCAGCGGCGGTCGATGTTGCGCTCGACAAGGGCACGTAGCTCGGCGGGCTCGACCGGGAAGCCCGGGCTGCCGATCACGGTGCGCAGCTTGATGGCGTGGGCGATGAGCTGCTCGCGGGCGGTGCCAGGCGGCTGCGCCGACAGCATCGCCACTGCCTCGGGCCTGCCCATGGGCAGCCCCGGCCGGCCGCTCGTCGACATGATCGAGACCATGGAGCGCGTGCGCTGCGGATATGTCGCGGCGAGGATCTGGGCGATCATGCCGCCCATCGATGCGCCGACCATGTGTGCGCGGTCGACGCCGAGAGCATCGAGCAGGCCGGTCGCATCGGCCGCCATATCCCCCAGGAGATAGGGTGTGTCGACCTTCTCCCCCTTCATCAGCCTGGCGAAGGCCTCCATCAGGTTGGGTACACCCCACGTGCCGAAGTCCGTCGACAGGCCGACATCGCGATTGTCGTAGCGCACGACGTGAAACCCCCTGGATGCCAATCCTTCGCAAAGCGAGTCCGGCCAGAGGGTCAGCTGGGCACCAAGTCCCATGATGAGGAGCAGCGCGGGATCGTTCTTCGCGCCGAACGTCTCGTACTCGATCTCGATGCCGTTTGCCTTGAGCTGCGCCACGCTTCCTCCGGAGGTTTCACGTCAGTATCGCCCGCGCTTGGCTGCCCACCAATAGGCCAGCGGTATGCGCCAGGCCCCGCGGCCCTCGAGCGCGAGCGCCGGCAGGAGGATCGGCAGCGCCGCGCGATCGATCTTGCGACGCTGGGCGCGGGCATCCCCCAGAAGCTGCTCACGCTCTGGCCCCTCACCCATCAGCCATGCGGCGGCGACGGCATGAGCGGCCTGGCGGGATGCAGGATCGTCGACGCCCAGGACGCCGAGTTCGAGATCGGCCAGCGCGTGGCCGGTGCGCATGACATCGAGCGGGCCGTCGATCTCCTCCTCCCGCGCGTCGATCAAGGCGACCAGGCCATCTACGGGCAGCCGATAGCGTCTGACGGTTTCGCTGAGCGATTCGAGGATTGGCTGTGCGCGAGGCCTGCCGGACTCAGCCGCCTCGGCGACCGCCTCCCGCCACCATTCCAGGCGGATGCGCGCCAGCATCGGCTCGCGCGTGACCGTTCGGGTGCGGGCAAGCTCGTGATCGAACGCCAGCACGGCGAGCAGGCCTTTGCGCTGTGGCTCCGGCGCGAATAGCGCCCCCAGGAAGCGCTCGCGGTCGGCCGCCCGGACATGGTCGAGCACGTAGCGGTGCGAAGTTTCGGGGGCTCGGTAGGGCGACTCGGGCATTGGGGGTAAACGCTCGTCTGCGACCGTTGAACGCAGGAAGGCATAAGATTACAATGAGCCAGTACGGGATTCACCAATCCCTTCAACAAGATAAAAGGGGATGTTCGACATGGGCGCCATATTCACTTCGCTGGGCCGCACGGTTTCAGCAGGTGTCGTGCTGCTGATCTTGATCGTGATCATCGCCGGCGCCGCCACGGGCCAAATGACCAAGATCGACCATGCATGGGCTACCTTCATCATGCGCTGGCTGCACGTGCTGAGCGGCGTGATGTGGATCGGCCTGCTCTGGTATCTGAACTTCGTGCAGGTCCCGACCATGCCGAAGATCCAGCCGGTCGAGAGCCGGACCGCGATCACCAAGTACATCGCCCCCAATGTGTTGTTCTACTTCCGCTACGCCGCTCTCGCGACGGTGATCACCGGCCTGCTGCTGGCGTGGATGCTGGGCTACATCGTGAGCGCGCTGACCCTGCAGAAGAACTTCGTGATGATCGGCATCGGCATGTGGATGGCGCTCATCATGGCGTTCAACGTCTGGTTCATCATCTGGCCGAACCAGCAGAAGATCCTCGGCCTGGTCGAGGCGACGGCCGAGCAAAAGGCGGCGGCCGCCAAGCCGGCGCTCTATGCCAGCCGCTTCAACACCATGTTCTCGATCGGCATGCTATACTGCATGGTGGCGCAGCAGAACGCGCCGATCTGATCGGACAAGTCTCACGGAAACGGCGCCCTCGCGGGCGCCGTTTTCATTTGCGGGCCAGTGCCAGTCCCACTCCGGCGCCGATCAGCAGTCCGCCAGTGATGCGGTTGCGCAGACGGGCCCGCGCCTGCAGCAGGCCGCGCAGCCGGCTGGCCAGCAGCGCCCAGACACCGTCAAGAACGACCGCGATCACCAGGAACGTCCCGGCGAGCAGGAAGAGCTGGCGCGTCGAGTCGCCGGTCTCCGTCGAGACGAACTGGGGCAGGAAGGCCGCATAGAACAGAAGCGTCTTCGGATTGGTGAGCGAGACCAGAAAGCCGCGCGTGAAGATCGAGAACAGCGAGCGAGGTTCGGCAGCGACACCCGACAGGTCCACGGAAGCCGACCGCCACGCCAGGACGCCGAGCCATACCAGGTAGGCGACGCCCAGCCAGCGCAGCCAGTCGAAAAGGCTGGCGAGCACGCCGAGCAGAGCGGAAGCGCCGGCGACGACGAGCGCCAGTTGCAGGACCATGGCGCTCGCGGTGCCGGCCACGGTCATCAGCCCGTAGCGGGCGCCATGCGTCACGCTGTTGGCCACGATCAGGGCGACGTTGGGACCGGGGATGGCGATCAGGATCGCGCAAGCGGCCGCGAAGGCCAGGTAGAGATCGAGCGACATGTCCCGCTCCTACAGCGGAATGAGGGCCGCCGCCACCCGACGGCCTTCGGCCAGCAGGACATTGTAGATGCGGCACGCCGAGCCCGTGTCGACGACTTCGAGGCCCATGCCGGCCGCCTTCAGCTCGGCGCGTAGGCCGGGCGGGATGAAGACCGCGCGCGGACCGCAGCCCAGCACCAGCAGTTCCGTCGGCGTCGCGGCCGCACGCAACGCTTCGAGGCTCGCGAGAGATAGTTCGTCGGCGCGCCCGACTGGCCATGGATGCGTGCCCGCCGGCGTGACGAGAACGGGCTGGTGCCATTCCCGGTCGCTGATCGAAAAGCGGCCAGGGCCGTAGCTGCGGATGTATTGGACCTGCGCCGGATCGGGAGTCGGCAGGGTCTTGTCGGCGGGTCCCGGAACCGGCGGCTTCACGCCCCGGCCTTCTCCGCCTTGTCGTCGGCCGGACGGAGCTGGTCGGCACGCAAGCCGAAATAGACCAGGCCGGCGCAGGCAACCCACACCGACGAATAGGTTCCGACGATCACGCCCCACAACATGGCGACCGAGAAGCTGTAGAGCACCGGCCCACCGAACAGTACCAGGGCCAGCACGGCCACGAAGACGGTGGCGGACGTCATCAAGGTCCGCGACAGGGTCTCGTTGATGCTCTGGTTCAGGAGATCGACCAGCCGCAGCTTCTTGTAACGGCGCATGTTCTCGCGCACGCGGTCGAAGATGACCACGGTGTCGTTGATCGAGTAGCCGGCGATCGTCAGAACCGCGGCGAGCGCCGTCAGGCTGAAGTCGAGCTGCAGCAGCACGAAGATGCCGAGCGTCGAGATCACGTCATGAAGCATGGCGATCAGGGCACCGACAGCGAACTGCCATTCGAACCGCACCCAGACGTAGATGGCGATCGCGGCCATGGTCGCGATGACCGCCCAGATGCCGCTCCTCATCAGCTCATCGCCGATCTTGGGCCCGACCGACTCGGTGCCGCGCATCTCGTAATTGGCGCCGATCGCGTCCTCGACCAGCTTGATGGCGACCTGCTGGCACCATTCGGCGCGCTGCTCGGACGACATGTCGATCTTCGCCGTCGCCGTCGTGCCACGCGGAAGCTGACGCTCCTGGATCGTGAGGCCGACGCGGCTGACCGCATCGCGCCAGTTGGCGCCATCGAGCGCCGTCGGCGAGATGAACTCGACGTCACCGGTCCCGGCCGGGCCCGGCTTCACCTGCCAACCGGCGCCAGCCCGCTTCTGCATGACGCGCTGGGCGCCCGCGACGCACTGGTTGTCGCCTTCCTGGCGCTGAACGCGGATCAGGGCCGTGCTGGGATCGCCGAACTCCTGAAGCGAAACCTCGCCGACGCCCAGGGCGCCAACGGTCTGGCGGAGCTGGTCGAGCTCGGCCTTTCCATCCTTGGCCTTGGCCTGGATGGCGATGCCGCCCTTGAAGTCGATGCCGAAGTTGAGGCCGACCGTGAACACGGCGACCAGCGAGATGACGTTGATCAGGGTCGAGAGGATCAGCGCGGCCTTGCGCTGACCGAGGAAGTCGAACTTCCTCTTGAAGGCGAACAGGCGAACGGGCTTCCACATGGCGGCGCCTCAGATCACGAGTTCGGTCGGGCGCCGCCAGCGGACCCAGACCGCCAGCAGCATTCGGGTGAAGATCGTAGAGCTGAACATCGAGGTCAGAAGGCCGAGCGACAACGTCGTGGCGAAGCCGCGGATCGGGCCGGAGCCGAAGCCGAACAGCAGCACACCCGCGATCAGGGTCGTGAGGTTGGCGTCGATGATCGCCGACATGGCGCGTTCGTAGCCGGTGGCGAGCGAGCTGAAGGCCGAGCGACCGAGTGCCTTCTCCTCGCGCACGCGCTCGTAGATCAGGACATTGGAGTCGACGGCCATGCCGACGGTGAGCACGAGGCCCGCGATGCCCGGCAGCGTGAGCGACGCGCCGAGGATCGACATGCCGGCGAATACCATCAGGAGGTTGACCAGCATGGCGAGGTTGGCGAAGCCGCCGAATACCGGTCCATAGGCCACGAACATGAAGATGGCCACCAGGGCGGTTCCGACCAGCGCGGCGACCGTACCGGCCTGGATGGCATCCGCACCGAGGTCGGCGCCGACCGTACGCTCCTCGATGATCGAAAGCGTCGCGGGGAGCGCGCCGGAGCGCAGCAACAACGCCTGCTCCTGGGTCTGCTGGGTCGTGAAGCTGCCAGTGATGATGCCGCTGCCGCCGCAGATCGCACTCTGTACCACCGGCGCGCTGATGATCTCGCCGTCGAGCTGAATGGCCAGCCGCTTGCCGATGTTGGCGCGCGTGGCATTGCAGAAGGCGCGGCCGCCGGCGGCATTGAAGGTGAAGCTGATGATCGGGCGGCCACCCTGCTGCTGCTCGAACGTCGCCTTGGAGTCGTCGAGGTCCTCGCCGCCGACCACGACGCGCTTCAGCACCGGC
>CAYRBQ010000280.1:0-5656 GCA_964422305.1 uncultured Reyranella sp.
CCGGCCGCGGCGCTGGGCGCCCGCACCCTGCTCGTCCTGCCCGAGCGCGCCGTCGATATCGCGCTCGGCCTGTTCTTCCTTGCCATGATCCCCGGCCGCCGTTGGCTCGCCGCCCGCAACATCAGCCTGGGCTATGGCGGTCTGGCCCTGGCCGGCGCATTCATCGGCTTCCTCACCGGCATCGTGGTCTCGACCGGGCCGCTCAGCGTGCCGACCTTCGCTGCCCATGGATTGGTCAAGGGTGCCTTCATCGCCACCGAGGCGGCGGGATCGCTCGCCCTTTACATCAGCAAGGGAATCACCTTCCAGATGCTGGGGGCACTGCCCCTCGACATCGCTGTGAAGGGCCTGATCTCCGGTTCCTCGGTCATGGTCGGCACCTTCATCGCTCGCGCTATCGTCGACCGGCTGAGCGTCGCCACTTTTCAGCGCCTGCTCGACGTCGTAATGGCTCTCTCGGGACTGGCGCTCCTGTGGGCCGCCGTCCGCTAGGGGGCACGATGACCAGACTTCCGACGATCGCCGCGCTGACGCTGGCCGCCGGCCTCGCTGCCGGCTGCCAGACCGGCCAGCAGGATGCCGCGACCATGAACAGGCAGAACTTCAATTCGAAGGTCTATATCGGCGCGCTGACCTGCAACGTGAGCGGCAGCACCGGCTACATCTTCGGATCAACCAAAGACCTGAGCTGCGTCTACACGACCCGGGAGGGCGTGGAGCAGGCGTACGACGGCAAGATCCGCAAGTTCGGCCTCGACATCGGCTTTACGAAATCCGCCCATCTCGTGTGGAAGGTCTATCAGCTCGGCGGCCTGGTCGGGAACCAGACCACCACCGACCCGAAGGTGATGGCCGGCAACTTCGCCGGTGAGCAGGCCTCGGTCTCCCTCGACGCTAGTGCCGGTGGGAACTGGCTGTTCGGCGGCGCCAATAACCAGATCGTCATCCAGGCGACACAGATGCAGGACGACAAGGATGCCGGCTACAACCTCGCCTACGGTATCGCCGAAATCGGCCTGACCCTAAAGAACTAGCCTTTGCCTTCCAGGAGTATCGAATGAAGCACGCCTACAAGGCCGCCGCGGCGGCCCTTCTCGCCCTCTCGACCGGCGCCTGCTCTATGTCGCAGTCCTCGCCGCAGCAGCTCAACGCCGCCAACGCCAATTCCCGCATCTATATCGGCTCGCTGACCTGCAACATCGCGGCCGGCACGGGCTACGTCCTGGCCTCGAGCAAGAAGATGGACTGCGTCTTCCTCGGCAAGGACGGCGTCTCGACCGCCCAGTACGAGGGCACGATCAACAAGGTCGGCATCGACATCGGCTACACCAAGGCCGTGCACACGATCTGGCGCGTCTACTCGCTGGGCTCGGATCGCAAGGCCAACCAGATCGCCGGCACCTATGTCGGCGAGCAGGGCACGGCGGCGGCCGGCAGCCAGGCCGGCGGCAACTGGATCTATGGCGGCCCGAACGCCGAGATCGGCATGGTCGCCTCGGGGATCGTGAAGGATGCGGGCTACAACCTCGCGATGGGCGTTGCCGAGATGACCATCAAGCTGAAGCCGTAGCCCGGACGCTACGCCGCTCCCGCCGCCGCCTGCAACGCGCAGCCGGCGACGGTGATGCGGTGCATCAGCCGCCGCTCGCCCTGGTAGTCGTTGGCGGCGTAGTGCCAGGTGGCGCGGTTGTCCCAGAAGGCGACCGAGCCTTCGCGCCAGTGGAAGCGGCAGGTGAATTCCGGCCGCGAGGCGTGCTGGTAGAGATAGTCGAGCAGCGGCTTGCTGTCCTCCGGCGTCCAGCCATCGAATCGCAAGGTGAAGGCGCGGTTCACATAGAGCGCCTTCCGCCCGCTCAGCGGATGCTTGATCACCACCGGGTGCACGACGTCGGCGCCGACTGCCTCCTGGTTGCCGTAACGGCTGGCGCCCTCGGGATTGCGGTCGTTGACGCCGCCCTTGCCGAAGATGTGCGCCGAGCCGTGGACGGCGTTCATGCCCTCGAGCGTACGCTGCAGGCCGGGCGAGAGCGCCTCGAAGGCATGGTACATGTTGGCGAAGAGCGTGTCGCCGCCCTCCTCCGGCACCTCGCGCGCCAGCAGGATCGAGCCCATCGCGGGCTCCTGGTCGTAGCTGTGGTCGGTGTGCCAGCCGCCGCCGATGTTGGTCTTCTGCTCGGGCTCCTTCCGCACCTCGGCGATCTCGGGATAGCCGGGGGCGGCCTTGAAGAAGCGGTTGACGTCGATCGGACCCCAGCGCCGGGCGAAGGCGATGTGCTGCTCGGGCGTCAGCTTCTGGTCGCGGAAGAACACGACGCCGTGCTCGACGAAGGCGCGCTGCACCTCGTCCCACTGACGGTTGCTCATGGCGTTGAGATCGACGCCCAGCACCTCGGCGCCGCAGCCGCCGGTCAGCTTGTGAACCTGCACCGTTTCGTAGGCCATGTCGGGTCCCTCCGTGGCGGAAAACCTAGCGCGTCTCAACGCCGAGCAACAAGAGCGCGATCGAAAGCGTGAGCACGCTGGCCGCCGTCGAGATCACGACCGCATTGGTCGCCCGCGCGACGCCGATGCCGTACATCTGGCCGATCAGGTAGACGTTGGCGCCGGCCGGCATGGCGGCATTCAGCGTCGCCACCGTAAGCCACAGCGGGTCGAGCGGGAAGACGTAGCGGCCCATCAACCAGACCAGCACCGGCAGCGCCATCAGCTTGAAGCCAGAGGCGACCGCCGCCGCCTGCCAGTGCCCCTTGAGGCCGACATGGGCGAGCGAGGCGCCGACCATGATGAGGCCGCAGGGCGGCGCCGCGGCCGCCAGCGCCTGCAGCACGCGGTCGATCACCACCGGCGTGGCGAGGCCAGGTATGTGGGTGGTCAGCACGCCCCACAGCAGACCCGCGAAGATCGCCGGGATGACCGGATGCTTCAGCATGGAGAGGGCCGCGCCGCCCAGGCGACCGAGCAGCTTGCCGCGGCGCGCGCCGTCCCCCTCCATCTCCATCAGGAAGCAGGTGCCCGTCAGCAGGATCAGCGAGTGCACGCTGATGATCATCAGCAGCGGCACCAGCCCCTTCTCGCCGAAAGCATAGGTGATGAACGGAATGCCTATGCCGACGCCGTTGGAAAAGGTGCCGGACAGCGCGAACATCGAGCGGTCGCCGAGACTCATGCCCTGCAGGCGGCCCAGCCCCATCAGCAGCCCGTAGAGGAGCAGCACGGCGCCGAAGAAGGCGAGCAGGATATCGGGCTCGAGCGAGTCGAGCCGGACCTTGGCCATCGACCGGAAGAGCAAGGCGGGGAAGAGTGCGTAGAAGGTCACGGCCGTGAAGCCGCGCAGCCCTTCCACGCTCAGGAGCCTGGTGCGCCCGATCGCCCAGCCGACCAGCACCATGCCGAACACCGGCACGATGATGTCGACGATCGCACTCATGGTCCGCCGCTCTGAAGCGGCGCGTTACGCCGCCATCGCGAGGTTGCTGTAGCGCGTCAGGTGGTGCTGCTGGTTGCCGAACATCAGGTCGATCATCGTCAGCCGCTTGAAGTAGTGGCTGACCGACAGCTCGTCCGTGACGCCCATGCCGCCGTGCATCTGCACCGCGCTCTGACCGCAGAACTTGCCCGACTTGCCGATCTGGACCTTGGCGCCCGAGGCCGCCTTGGCGCGCACCGTCGGATCCTTGTCGTCGATCTTGAGGTTGGCCATCAAGGTCATCGAGCGCGCTTCCTGCGCGTTGGTGAAGCAGTCGACCATGCGGTGCTGCAGTACCTGGAACTTGCCGATCGGCACGCCGAACTGCTTGCGGGTCTTGATGTACTCCAGCGTGGCCGCGTTGATCGCGTCCATGCAGCCCGTGGCCTCGGCGCACAGCGCGACGATGGCACGGTCAACCGCCTCCTCGACCACCGGGAAGGCGTCGTCGACCTTGCCCAGCACGGCGTCGGCGCCGACCGAGACCTTGTCGAAGGTGAGCTCCGAGGCGCGCAGCGCGTCCTGCGTGGGATAGTCGCGACGGGAGATGCCCTTGGCCTTGGCGTCCACGATGAAGAGCGTGAGGCCCTTAGGCTCGCGCGCCGAGCCCGCGGTGCGGGCGAGCACGATGATGTGGTCGGCGGACGGCGCGTTGTAGACGACGCCCTTGTGGCCCGACAGCGACCAGCCCGAACCTTCCTTGGTCGCCTTCAGCGACACGTCGGCGAGGTTGTAGCGGCTCTGGCGCTCCAGCCAGGCGAAGGCGAACTGCTTCTTGCCCTCGATCATCGCCGGCAGCAGCGCCTCCTTCTGCGCCTTCGAGCCGGCGCGGGCGATCATGCCGCCGCCCAGCACCACAGTCGGCAGGAACGGCTCGAGGACGAGGCCCTTACCGAACTGCTCCATGACGATCATGGTCTCGATCGGGCCGCCGCCGTAACCGCCGTCCTCCTCGGAGAAGGCCATGCCGAGCCAGCCCAGCTCGGCGAACTGCGCCCAGTTCTCCGGCAGCCAGCCGCGCTCCGTGGCCGCGATCTTGCGGCGCGCGTCGAACGCATACTTGTCGCGCACGAAGCGCTCCGCGGCTTCCTGAAGCTGCTTTTGCTCGTCGGAAAGGGACAGATCCATTTTTCTCCTCCGCAACTCTTCCGCGTCTTATAGCGCCCGACCCTAGAGGCCAAGCACCATCTTGGACACGATGTTCTTCTGAATCTCGGTGCTGCCGCCGTAGATGCTGGTCTTGCGCATGTTGAAATAGCGCGGCGCGGCCGGCACGGCGTGGTCGGGGCCGATCGGCGTCTCGTTGGTGTCGTGGAACAGCATGCCCGGCTGGTAGGGCTGGGCGTACTCGCCGACCGCCTCCATGGTGAGCTCGGCCAGGCGCTGCTGGATTTCCGAGCCGCGGACCTTGAGCGTCGAGGCCTCCGGTCCCGGCGCGCCGCCCAGCGCCATGGTCGAGAGCACGCGCAGCTCGCTCATTTCGAGCGCCTGCACCTGCAGGTCGATGTCGGCGATCTGCTGCGTGAACGCCGGGTCGTCGGCCAGGGTGCCGCCCTCGAAGGGCTCGCTGCGCGCGATCTGGCGCAGCACCGAGACGCCACGCTTGGAGGCCGGCACCTCGGCGATGCCGAGCCGCTCGTTGGCCAGCAGGAACTTGGCGCAGGTCCAGCCCTCGTTCTCCTTGCCGATCAGGTTCTCGACCGGGACCTTCACGTTGTCGAGGAACACGTCGTTCACGTGATGGGCGCCATCGGTCATGATGATCGGCCGCACCGTGACGCCCGGCGTCTTCATGTCGATCAGCAGGAAGGAGATGCCCTCCTGCGGCTTGGCGTCCGGATCGGTGCGCACCAGGCAGAAGATCCAGTCGCCCCAGTGCGCGAACGAGGTCCAGGTCTTCTGGCCGTTCACGATGTAGTGGTCGCCTTCGCGCACCGCGCGCGTGCGCAGGTTGGCGAGGTCCGATCCGGCACCCGGCTCGGAATAGCCCTGGCACCACGACACCTCTGAGCTGCGGATGCCCGGCAGGAAGCGCTCCTTCTGCGCGTCGGTGCCGAACGTGTAGATCACCGGTCCGACCATCTTCGGGCCGAACGGCAGGATGCGCGGCGCGCCTTCTTCGGCCAGCACGTTCTCGAACAGGAAGCGCTGCGTGACGTCCCAGCCCGGGCCGCCGTACTTCTTCGGCCA
>CAYRBQ010000281.1:0-5642 GCA_964422305.1 uncultured Reyranella sp.
AGGACCGGGCGCTGCCATGCGAGGGTTCGATCCTCCATCGCGGCTTCAAGATCGCGGGCCTGCTCGAGGCGCTGCCCGACTTCGCGATCGCGATGGACGCCTTTCTCTTCGGCGCCCGGCGCGCCATGGAGATTCACGTGCCGACCTGCTCCGGCGTGAGCCGCGACGAGGCGGTTCTGGTGGCGCTGTGCGGACTCGCACAGGCCGACTACGACGGCCCGCTGCTCGCCTCCCTCGACATCATGATGGCGCCGACGGCGTCGCGCGTTGCGGCGATCCGGCTCAAGGCCTTCGCCGTCGCCCTGGCGGGCGCGGGCCTGCGCCTTGCCCCGGCGCCGGGCGACGCCGGCAGCCGACTCAACTGAGGGCCCGTCCGATGAGCGTCTCCTTGCCCGCCCCGAGGTCCGATCGTCTCGCCGACCTGCAGCACGCCATGCGCGTGATCGCCGACGCCGTGGAAGGCCTGCCCGAGGAATGCCGCGACCTCGCCGGCAACGCCCTGCTCAACATCGCCGCCGAAGCCGTGGCGCAGGATGTCGGCTGCACCGAAGCCGGCCGCATCTTCGCGCGCCTCGCCGATCTCCTGTCGCGCGGGCTGCAGCCGCCGGCGGCCGACGCGATCCCGCTCACCGGCTTCGACGCATGACCGTCGATCCGGCGCGCTGCATCCCGGTCCTGGCCTCGCTCGACATCGCCGAAACCGCCGCCTTCTACACCGCGCAGCTCGGCTTCGCGGTCGGCTACCAGGACGCCGGCTATCTCATCGTGAAGCGTGACGACATGGAGCTGCATTTCTGGAAGACGCAGGACCGGCAGTTCCCCGAGAACACCTCGTGCTACATCCGCGGCGGCCAGGTCGGCGCGCTGCATGCGGAGTTCACGGCACGCGGCGTGCCGCGCGTCTCGCCGTTCGAGGTGCGGCCATGGAACATGAAGGAGTTCTACGTGCATGACCCGCACGGCAACCTGCTGAAGTTCGGCTGCGGCGAGTGGTAGGCGGATCAGGTGCATGCACTGCATGCATCTGCTCGCGGTAACGTGAGTTGCAGGTTCAGCAGGTTCTGGTAAGTTTTTTCCATAGGCTGGCGCTTCCCGCGCCGGCCTTTTTTGTCGAACCAAACATCGGCAAGACCCGTCCGCGCACGCCGCGGATCCGGAAGGGTGAAGCCTCTGTCGGTCCTGACCGGCGGGAAAATTCGACACCGACTGCGGCATTCGATTCGACATCCACTGCGACTCTGGTCGCTCGCCCGCAGCGTCCTTGCGGGCACAGCTCAGGGCACAACACAGGCTACGTCGTGGTGTGCCCAGTGAGCGGGCGAAAAGCCCGCCGTTGTTGGCTCTCCGGCGTGCGGAGGGCCGCAAATGCCATCGCGGAAACGTACCGGAACTTCGGGCCTAGATCGGGATGCGGCTGCCGAGCTCGACGACGCGGTTCGGCGGCAGGCCGAAGAAGTCGCCGGGACTGGTCGAGACCTTCGACAGCGCCAGGAACAGCCGCTGCTCCCACCGCGCCAAGGTCGACTTCTCCGCCGCGATGAAGCTCGTGCGGCCGGTGAAGTAGGTCGTCGTGGCGGGCTCGATCGGCACGCCCTTGTCGACGATGGGGGCGAGGTCGTCGGGCACGTTGGGCTGCTCCATGAAGCCGTAGCGCATCGTGACCCGGTGCACACCCTTGCCGAGATGGACGAGCTGCAGCCTGTCCTTGGGCGCGACCGACGGGATGCCGGCCACCTCGACGGTCAGCACGACCACATGCTGGTGGAGGACCTCGTTGAACCGCAGGTTGTCGCGCAGCGAGGTCGGCGCCTGCTGCTTCTGGGCCGTGAGGTAGACCGCCGTGCCGGTCGCCCGGTGCACGCGGCCGGGGGCGATCCCGTCGACGAGCTGCTGCAGCGGGGTCGCCATCGCCGCCTCGCCGTCGGCGACGGCCTGGCGGCCGCGCCGCCACGCCCACATGGTCGCGAGGATGCCGGTGGCGATCGCGAGCGGCATCCAGCCGCCGTCGAGGAACTTGAGCATGTTGGCCGAGAACAGCGCGATGTCGATGACGAGGAAGCCGCCCATCACCAGGACCACCGCCGGCCAGCGCCACTTCCAGCCGCGCCGCGCCAGCGAGAGCACGAGCAGGGTCGTCATCAGCATCGTGCCGGTGACGGCGATGCCATAAGCGGCGGCCAGCGCGTCGGAGGACTTGAATTCCATCATGATCAGGACGACGCCGGCCAGCATCATCCAGTTGACCGCGGGCACGTAGATCTGGCCGAACTCGCTCGCCGAGGTGTGCAGGACGCGGAGCCGCGAGCTGATGCCGAGCAGGGCGGCCTGCTGGGCCATCGAGAAGGCGCCCGAGATCGTGGCCTGCGAGGCGATGATGGTGGCCATCGTGGCGAGCGCCACCAGCGGGTAGAGCGCCCAGTGCGGAGCGAGACGGAAGAAGGTGTTGTCGGTCGCCGCCGGATCGGCCAGCAGCAGCGCGCCCTGGCCGTAGTAGTTGACCAGCAGCGCCGGCAGCACGAGGCCGAGCCAGGCCCGCCGGATCGGGTCGCGGCCGAAATGGCCCATGTCGGCGTAGAGCGCCTCGGCGCCGGTGAAGGCGAGCGTGACGGCGCCCAGGGCGACGAAGGTGACGAGCGGATGGGTGATGGCGAAGCGCGCCGCGTAGTGCGGCGACAGCGCGGCCAGCACCTCGGGACGAGCGACGATCTGGTGCGCGCCCAGCACGAGCAGCACGATGAACCACAGCAGCATGACCGGGCCGAACAGGCGCCCGACGCTCGCCGTGCCGAAGCGCTGCATGGAGAACAGGCAGACGATGACCGCCACCGAGATCGGCAGGATGAACCGCGCGAACTCGGGCGTGGCCACGCTGATGCCGTCGACCGCGCTCAGCACCGAGATCGCAGGCGTGAGCAGGCAATCGCCGTAGAACAGCGCGGCGCCGATCATGCCGATCACCAGGAAGGTGTTCCGGCTGCGCTCGGAGACGCCGGCCTGGCGCGAGACCAGCGCCATCAGGGCGAGCACGCCGCCCTCGCCGTCGTTGTCGGCGCGCATGACCACGACGACGTATTTCAGCGTCACGACGACGATCAGTGCCCAGGTGATCAGGGAGAGGATGCCGAGCACGTTGTGGGGCGTCGGCTGGAGCCCGGTGAAGTCGCTGAAGCACTGCTCGATCGTGTAGAGCGGGCTGGTGCCGATGTCGCCGAACACCACGCCCAGCGCCGCCAGGGTGAGCGCTGCGTTGCGCTTGCGAGGCGCTGCCGCATCGCTGGCCGTCGTACTGGTAATCTGCCTCTCCCCCTCCGAACGATTGATCCTACCCGCGAATTGCGGAACGCTGCAGTCCCCAAAATGTGACGATCGGAGGAAGCGATGGCGGAGAGCGAGAACTACAGGAAGGGCAGCGAGCTTCGCAGCAAGCTGATGGGCGAGACGTACGCCGCCGCGATGAACAAGTCGGTCTACGACGATCCGATGATGAAGAAGTTCGGCGACTACGCCCGCGAGGCGGTGTTCGGCATGCTGTGGTCGCGGCCGGGCCTCGACCTCAAGACCAGGACCCTGATCTGCGTCATTTCCGACACCTCGCAGGCGCGCTGGCCCGAGCTCGCCATCCATCTCCGCATGGCCCGCCGCCAGGGCTGGACTGAGGATGAATTGTCGGAGGCGCTGATGCACCTTTGCGGCTATATCGGCCTTCCGTCGGTGCGCGAGGCGCTGCTCGTCGCCAAGGACGTGTTCGAGGAACTGCGCAAGGAAGGCTGAGACTGATGGTGTTGATGACCACGAGCGACCTGCCGCTCGAGCGGATCGCGCGCGGCAAGGTGCGCGACGTCTATGCCGTGGACGGCGACCGGCTGCTGCTGGTCGCGACCGACCGGGTGAGCGCCTACGACGTGGTGATGGCCGAGCCGATTCCGCAGAAGGGCGCCGTGCTGACCCAGGTCAGCGCCTGGTGGTTCCGCCAGCTCGGCGACGTCGTCAAACACCACATGATCTCGGCCGACGCCGACGAGATCGTGGCCGCGGTGCCGGCCCTCGAGCCGCACCGCGCCGAGATCGCCGGCCGCGCCATGCTCTGCAAGCGCGGCACGGTGTTCCCGATCGAGTGCGTCGTGCGCGGCTACATCACCGGCTCGGCCTGGCGCGAATACGCCAAGGCCGGAACGCTGGCGGGCGAAAAGCTGCCGGCAGGCCTTAAGGAGAGCGGCCGGCTCGATCCGCCGATCTTCAGCCCGGCCACCAAGGCCGAGAGCGGCCACGACGAGAACATCACCATCGCCCAGATGCAGAAGGTGCTGGGCGCCGACGTCACGGCCGAGCTCGAGCGCCTGACGCGGCTGGTCTACACCAGGGGCCGCGACGTGGCCCTGAAGCAGGGCATCATCATCGCCGACACCAAGTTCGAGTTCGGCCGCACCAGGGCGGGCGAGATCCTGCTGATCGACGAGGTGATGACGCCGGATTCCTCGCGCTTCTGGCCGCTCGACGGCTATCAGGAGGGCAGGGGCCAGCCCAGCTTCGACAAGCAGCCGCTGCGCGACTGGCTCGACGTCGAGCGCCATGCCGGCCGCTGGAACGGCGAGGCGCCGCCGCCCAGCCTGCCGCCCGAGGTGGTCGAGGCCACCAGCAAGCGCTACCTCGAGGCCTATCGCCGGCTGACGGGCAAGGCGCTTTCGGTGTCGTGAGCGGCAACACCAGCCGCGATTCGGAGGGCTGGCGCGAGCTCAACCGCGCGAGCTGGGACGAGCGCGTCCGCATCCACCTCAAGGCGCCGGGCTACGACCTCGCCCCGTTGCGCGCCGGCAAGGGCAGGCTGAACGCGATCGAGGAGGCCGAGCTCGGCCCCGTTGACGGGCTGCGGGTGCTCCATCTGCAGTGCCATTTCGGCGCCGATACGCTGGCCCTCGCCCAGCGCGGCGCGACCGTGGTCGGTCTCGACTTCTCGGCCCCCGCGATCGATGCGGCGAACGCGCTGGCCCGGGAGCTGGGGCTTGCGGACCGTGCGCGCTTCGTCTGCGCCGATCTCTACGACGCACCCCAGGCGATCGCCGAGCCTGCGTCCTTCGATCTCGTCTACGTGAGCTGGGGCGCCACCTGCTGGCTGCCCGACATCCGGCGCTGGGCCGAGATCGTCGCGCAGTTCCTGAAGCCCGGCGGGCGGCTCTACTACGCCGAGGCCCATCCGACGGCCTACATCTTCGACGATTTCGCGCCCGAACCCGACGGCCGACCGGGCTGGTTCTCGCCCTACTTCGAAAAGCGGCCGCTGAAATACACCGATCCCAACGACTATGCCGACCCCGCCGCGCGGCTCGAGAACGCGACCAACGTCGTGTGGCTGCATCCGCTGTCGGACATCGTGACCGGCCTGATCGACGCAGGCCTCGTGCTCGACTGGCTGCGCGAGCACGCCAGCCTGCCGTGGCGGATGTTCAAGATGCTCGAGCAGCGCGCCGACGGCGACTGGCACTGGCCCGACAAGCCATGGCTGCCGCTCGCGGTTTCGCTGAAGGCGACGCGACGACGTTAGGCATCTCGCGTCAGGCGTTGTGGGCGCGCTTCAGTGCCTGGTCGAGATCGTCGAACAGGTCGCCCGCCTCCTCGACGCCGACCGACAGGCGCAGCAGGTCGGG
>CAYRBQ010000282.1:0-5638 GCA_964422305.1 uncultured Reyranella sp.
CCTTGAACGAGATCTTGTGCTTCTTCAGGTAGTCATAGGGCATCACCTCCAGCGTATCCATCTGGAAGGTGCCGAGCGTCTTGCCCTTGAGTTTCTCCGGCGTGTCGAGGCCGGGCCTCGCCACGATGGCGCAGCCCTCGACGCCGCCGCCGGCCACGATCTTCACCGGCGCACCCTTGTCGTAGAGCGCCATGAAACTGGTATAGGGCATCAGGCCGATATCGACCTGTCCCATGCCGAGGAACGTCACCATTTCCGCCGACGTCGGCGTGTTGATGAAGATCAGCTCCGTGCCCGAGGCCTTGGCGTACTGCCGCGAATGGGCGAGGAAGAGGTTGAGGTTGCAGAATCCCGACCCGTGCGTCGACTTGAGACCGGCCGCCGCATGTGCCGGACCGCCCATCGCCGGACCCAGCGCCATCATGATCGCGCCGGCGGCGGCGGCGCCCCTCAGGAAGCCGCGACGCGACGGCACCGCCGTGGCGGGGAAGTTCATCTTAGAGAACGTCGGGAAATGCATGCAGCCAATGCGATCACACATGACGAATCCTCCTTGGGTGGCGGAGCGGGAAATGTGGGTTTTCGGGCGTCTCGGTGTTTGGGCTCAGACGACTCCTTGCCGATCGTCACGAAGACGATCGCCATCGAAATTGTCGGCACGCCAACCGGAGAGAACCGCTGCAGAGCGGCCTGCGCTGCAAATTGTCGAGCAAGGAATGTGCCACGCCGCAAATCGCGGCTGCAGCGACTGCGATGACGTGCGGCCGGCCGGTGTCAGATCAGTTCGTGACCAGCCGCGCTCACTTCTTGATCAACGCGCGATGGCGCCGCCGCTCGACATGGCCGAGATAGAGGCCGGAGCAGACGATCACGCCGGCGCCGACCCAGGTCCATAAGTCCGGAAGGTCGCCGAACACCAGGTAGCCCAGGACCGCGGCGCCGAGGAGCTGGACGTAGTTGAACGGGGCCACGACGGCGGCCGGCGCCTGGCTGTAGGCGATGGTGAGGAAGTAGTGGCCGACCGCCGCCATGACGCCCAGCCCGACGAACAGCAGCCAGTGCCAGCCGAGCGACGGCATCACCCAGTCGAACGGCAGCAGCGGCGCCGCCGCCACGGTGCCGACGATGGTCGCCATGGTGGCCGAGGCGTCGGGCCGCTCGGTCTGGCCGTAACGCCGCGAATAGAGCTGGTAGAGCGAGCTGCAGATCGTGCTGGCGACGATCAGCAGTGAGGCCCACTGGAAGCCGCCGAAGCCCGGACGCACCACGATCAGCGCGCCGGCGAAGCCCACCATGACGGCGATCCATCGGCTCGTTCCCACCGGCTCGCCGAGGAACCTCGACGACAGCGCCGTCACGACCAGCGGGCTGGTGAGCGAGATCGACGCCGCCGAGGCGAGCGGCAGGTGGACCAGGCCGTGGAAATAGAGGAACGAGGAGAAGAAGAGCAGCAGGCCGCGGATCACCTGGCTCGGCACATTGTGCCAGCGAAACAGGGCCCTTCCGCTTCGCGGCAGGAACAGGACCATCATCACGACGAAGGCGAAGAAGTAGCGCCCCCAGATGACCTCGACGACGGGAAAGCTCTGGCTCAGCGTCTTGGAGATCGCGTTGAGGACGGAAAAGCACGTCACCGAGAAGATGATGGCGAAGATGGCCCGCAGAATCCGGTCGGTCGGCGGAGGCGCATCCGTCTTCATCGCGGCCAACCTAGCGGCATCGGCGATGTGAGCAAGTGCAGCGACGGCCTACGCGGCCGCAGCATTTGCATGGGTGGGTGACGGCTGTTGGCACAAGTCGAAAAGGATATTGACTATCCTATCCTTTCTCCTATATGAGAGGGCATGACCATGCGCCTCACCTACGCCCCCAAGGGCCGCTCCCTCTCTCCCACCATGAAGCGCGTCGCCTTCCTGCGCGCCTTCTGGGCCACCGGCTCGGCCTCGTTCGCCGCGGCCTGCGCGGGCGTCCAGCGCACCACGCCCTATGTCTGGAAGGCGCAGGAGCCCGACTTCGCGCTGCTGTGGGAGGAAGGCCGCTACGCCGAGCGCAGCCACACGATCCACCGCCCTCACCTGCCGCCTTCGCGCATGAACGACCGCCTGCTCGAGTTCTCGATGCGCCGCGCGCACGGGGAGCTGGCGCGGTTTTCGACAGGCACTGCGACTCCGCAGGTGGCGAGGAGCGCGGAAAATCGCGCATCGGACGAATTGTGACAGCCGGCTTGGCGAGTCGCAGTGCGACTCCGAGGTCAGGGCTGCAACTCCTCCTTGAGCTCCTCGTCGCTCGGCCACAGCAGCAGCGAGACCAGCATGAGGATGCCGAGCCCGCCGGCGATGCCGGCAAAGCGGTCGATCCCCGGCATGATGCTGTCGGGCGGTGCCAGCCCCTGGACCATGGTGACGATGAAGACGAACGCGAACTGGGTGCCGACATAGGGGACGCCATGCCTGCCCACCTGGATGTGCATGCCGACCCAGACCACGGCACCGATCATCGCCAGCCACCAGAGGAAGGACTCGATGTTCAGCGCCAGGCAGGCCAGCGCCACGACACCGCCCAGCAGGCAACCCATGAAACGGTGCAGCGACTTCTCCGCCACCAGGTGACGGGTGCCGACGCCGCCGTCGGCGACCAGCGGCGCCGCCATCACGACGGCGATGGTGACGGCCATCTCGGCGACATCTGGCAGGTCGATCAGGACCCAGAACCACAGCACCGCCACGACGGCGATCGCCGAACGAATGCCGTGCAGCACCGAGGGCCACTGCGCGCCCAGCAGATGGCGCCAGCCCGGCGCGGTCGGCGGCGGGTCGGCGTGCCAGTCCTGCAGCACGTTGGCCACCACGATCGCGCAGCCGACGCCGGCCGCCACATCCATGACCCGATTGCAGGCGATCTCGAAGGCCTGGGTCGGATCGTTGAGGCTCATCAGGAGGACCATGCTCGAGGTGATGGTCATGAACAGCCAGGCCAGGCCATGAGGGCTCACCTGCAGGGCGATGACGCCCAGCATGGTGACGGCCGCGAGGAACAGGCAGAGCGCGACCTGGTCATAGGGCAGCCAACGCGCCATGACGAAACCCAGGAACGCGCCGGCGACCGTGCCGGTGAGGCGGAGCAGCCCGCGTCGCACCGAAGCGGCGCCGGTCGACATCAGCGACATGAACCCGCTGATCGCCACCCACCACGGCGCGTTGAGCTCGAGCAGCAGGGCCACGACGACCGACAGCGTCACGGAAGCCGCCGCGACCAGGCCCTGGCGCGCCTGCGCCGGATTGGTGCCGAGATCGCCGATCTCGCGCCAGAAGCCCGTCAGGGTGCGGTCGATCATGCGACCGCCCTCGGCGAAATCCTCGATCACGCCACGGGCGAAGGAGGTCTTCACGGGAAGATGATCGTGCGCGCGTCGGCGCCCATGTAGAGCTTGAACCCCTCCGGCTTGTCGACCAGCACGATGGTGACGGGGAAGCGGCGCTGCAGGCGGATCCAGTCGGTGGTCGGCGCGACGTAGGGCAGCAGCTTGTCGGGGGCGACGTCGCGGCTGATGCCGCGGGCGATGCCGGTGATCTTCGCCTTGTGGAAGCGCCACGGCTCGCTGTCGAGCCACACCCAGGCGGTGGCGCCGATCCTGAAGTCGCGGATGTAGTACTGCTTGTAGTTGGCCATGATGCGCCAGGCATCGGAGTCGACGATGCCGACGATCGGGACGTTGGCGTTTGCGATGTCGCCGGGCTGCAGGGTGAGGTTGTTGATGCTGCCGTTGACCGGCGCGGTGACGACCGTGCGGTCGAGCGCCCACTTGGCCGTGGCCATCTCGGCCTCGGCACGGTTGAGGGCGGCCTGGTGGGCGATGATGCCGGTCTGCGCCTTCTCGATCGCGACCTCCGAGATGCGCATCTCGGCTGCGGTGCGGCGCAGTTCGTCGTTGGCCTTGTCGAGCTCGGTCTGCGGCGCGTACTGGCTCTTGGCGAGGTCGGCGTAGCGGCTCTGCATCTGCTGGGCATAGGTGTGCGCCGAGCTCGCAGCCTGCAGCGCCGCCTTCGCCGAGGAGAGTTCCTCCTGCGACGAGGAGAGCAGCGCCTTCTGCTCGTCGATCTCGGCCTGGCGCTGGTTGACGATGAGCTGGAACGGCGTCGGATCGATATTGAAGAGGAGGTCGCCCTTCTTGATTTCCTGGTTGTCGACGATGTGCACCTTGATGACCGGGCCGGTCACCTGCGAGGCCACGGCGACGAGGTCCGAGCGCACGTAGGCGTCGTCGGTGTAGGCCACGAAGTAGGTCACGACCTCGTAGAGGAGGAAGAGGCCCAGGATCGTGCCGCCCACCGTGAGCAGGCGATGGAGGCGGCTGGTCTGGTGCGCCGGCCGTGCGGGCGCGGGGCTGGTCTCGGCGGGCGGCGGCGCGGCTGGCGGGGCCTCGGGCTGGGTCGCGTCGGGCGGCATCGCGCGAAAATAGCGCGGGCCGGCCGGTAAGCCCATCGCCTTCGCGTCAGGTCCCGTCGGCGATCAGGGAGGCGACGAACCTCGAGAGCTCGGTGGCGCTGTAGGGTTTGGGAAAGGAATGAACCTTGATGCCGGGGATCGACCGCGGCCCGTCGGCGCCCGAGCAACGGATGATCGGGACATCCGGCCGGTGCTCCGCCGCAGCCTCGATCACCTTCTCCCCCGACATGTCGGGAAGGCCGATATCCACGATGATGGCGGCAAGCGGCGTCGGACCCTGCACGACGTCGAGCGCCGCACGGCCGGTCGGAGCCTCGATGCAGGAGATCCCGACGTCTTCCAGCGCATCGACCAGCACGGCGCGGATCAGGAACTCGTCCTCGGCCAGCAGGACGCTCGGCATGCGATCGGCCCTAGTCCGCCGCCTTGACCATCGCGGGCTGCGTCTTGAACGGCAGGATGGTCGTCGCACGGACGGCGGGCAGCGGCAGCGACGGCGGTTCCGCACCCAGCGCCTTGGCGGCGTTCCACGCCCAGCGGGGATCGAGCAGGAACGGCCGCGCGTGCGCGGTGCAGTCGGCCTCGCCCGCCGCGATGATGCGCTCGGCCTGCTCGGGCTCGGTGATCAGGCCGACCGCCCAGGTCTTGATGCCGGCTTCCCTGCGGACGCGGGCCGAGAACTGGACGTGGTAGCCGGGCTCGAGCTTGATCTTCTGGGCCGGCGAGTTGCCGCCGGAACTGACGTCGACGAAGTCGCAGCCCAGCGCCTTGAGCTGGCGCGCCGTCTCGATCGTGTCCTCGATGGTGACGCCGCCGTCCACCCATTCGACGGCCGAGAGGCGGACGCCGAGCGCCTTGTCCTTCGGCCAGACCTTGCGGACGGCCTCGAAGACCTCGAGCGGAAAGCGCCGGCGCTTCTCCATCGTGCCGCCGTACTCGTCGGTGCGCCGGTTGCTGAGCGGCGAGAGGAACTGGCTGAGGCAGTAGCCGTGCGCGCCGTGGACCTCGACCACGTCGAAGCCCAGCCGCAGGCTGCGGAGCGTCGCATCCACGAACGCCTGCTTCACGCGCTTCAGGCCGACCGCGTCGAGCGCCACCGGCGTGTGCCACTTGGCGGCAGGATCGTAGGCCAGCGCCGACGGGCCGTAGGTCGTCCAGGGCAGGTCAGGCGCATCGGCCTGCGTCAGCGGCC
>CAYRBQ010000283.1:0-5613 GCA_964422305.1 uncultured Reyranella sp.
GCCATTGCCCACGAAGCGATGATGGACGAGCTGGCCGACGCGCTGGCGATCGATCGCCTGGAGTTCCGCCATCGCAACGCCTTGCGCATCGGCGACACGACGGCGACCGGGCAGACGCTCGCACACTCTGCCGGCCTCGCCCAATGTCTCGAGGCGTTGCGCCCACACTGGCGGGCGGCACAGGCCGACTCGGCCGCCTTCAACGCAACGCGAGGCCTGCGGCGCCATGGCGTCGGCATCGGCTGCATGTGGTACGGCATCGGCAACACCTCGATGTCCAACCCGTCGCGCATGCGGATCGGCCTGTCGCCGGCCGGCACGCTCACCCTCTACAACGGCGCGGTCGATATCGGGCAGGGCAGCAATACGATCATGACCCAGATCGCGGCCGACGCGGTCGGCCTGCCCGCCGCACAATTCCAACTCGTCGCGGGCGACACCGACCTGACGACCGACGCCGGCAAGACCTCGGCCTCGCGCCAGACCTTCGTGTCGGGCAAGGCGGCCGAGAAGGCGGGGCTCGATCTCCGCCAGCAGATACTGCGCCTGGCCAATGCCGGCCCCGATGCGGTGCTGTCACTCGTGGGCGCGACGCTTGCAGTGCGCGACGGCGGCGAGGTCCGCACCATCGATCTCGCGACCGCAGGCCCGCTGATGGGCGAGGGCGTGTTCGATCCACCGACCACGCCCCTCGATGCCGATGGCCAGGGCGTGCCCTACGCGACCTATGCCTTCGCCGCCCAAATGGCCGAGGTCGAGGTCGACATCGAGCTGGGCACCGTGAAGGTGCTGCGCATCGTGGCGGCGCACGATGTCGGCAAGGCGATCAACCCGACCTTGGTCGAAGGCCAGATCCAGGGTGGCGTGGCGCAAGGGCTGGGGCTCGCGCTGATGGAGGAGTATCTCCCCGGCCGCACCGAGAACCTCCACGACTATCTCATCCCGACGGTGGGCGACGTGCCGCCGATCGACTGCATCCTGATCGAGGACCGCGAGCCGCTGGGTCCGTCGGGCGCCAAGGGTGTAGGCGAGCCGGGCCTGGTGCCGACGGCGCCGGCGATCCTGGGCGCGGTCCATCATGCGACCGGCGTGCGCGCGATGCGTGTTCCGCTGTTGCCGCACCGGCTGCGCGAGGCCATCGTCGCGCTGAAAGGGAAGGGGTCATGAGCGACGACATCTCGCTCAGCGAGGCCGAACGCAGCGCGGGCATCGTGCGTTGCGACGCCTGTCCCGTGCTTTGCCGCATCCGGCCCGGCCGCGCCGGCGCCTGCGACCGCTACGCCAACGAGAATGGCGCGCTGGTCCGCGTCGATCCGCTCGTTCTGCTGGCCAAGCCTGACCTCGCACGCGTGGCCTTCGTCGAGGGCAGCGAGGCGTGGCGCGGCGAGTTGGGCAAGGGCGAGGGCGCGTTCGTCACCGGTATCGGCGCCACCACGACCTATCCCGACTACAAGCCCGCGCCGTTCATCGTCTCCTCGAAGTATGAGGGCGTCGACATGGTCACGGTCGTGACCGAGGGCATCTTCAGCTACTGCGGCGTCAAGGTGAAGATCGACACCGACCGCTATCTCGGACCCGAGCAGGCGGCGGTCCGCGTGAAGGGCGAGGCGATAGGCCATGTCACGACGGCAGAGTATGGGTCGCAGATGCTGTCGCTGGGCGGCGTGCATCACCTGACGGGCGGCAGCAAGAAGGAGGGCGTTGTCACGTGCGATGCGCTGCTGGCGCTGTGCAACCGCGAGGCGGTCGAGCTCTCGATCGACGGCGGCTCGACCGTGACCGTGCAGGCCGACCGGCCGCCGGTCGTGAACGGCGTGCTGGAAGAGCGCATGCGGGTCGGCTGCGGGTCGGCCGCCATCGGCATGTTCGCGCCGCAATGGAAAGGCCATGTCGACGAGGTGATCGTGGTCGACGACCACATCACCGGCGTGCTGACCGAGCACCAGGGTGGCGCCTTCCTCGACATGAAGCCGGCCGGAATCCGCGTGCGCGGCCGCCGTTCGACGCCGGGCCGCTACTTCCAGGTGGCCGAGCCCGGGCTCGGCTGGGGCGGCACGAGTGTCAGCGACCCGCTGGAGATCATCGAGAAGATCGACCCCAAGCAGGCCTGGCCCGGGTTGAAGCTGCTCATGGTCTCGACCACGGGCGAGCATTCGGCGTGGTTCGAGCTCGACGGCGAACTGAAGCCGAAGCCAGCCGACATGCCGTTGCCGGTGCGCCACGTCGTCGAGCGCATCGCGGAGAACTGCGAGCCCGCGCTCTGCACCGTGCTGTTCATGGCGGGCGCCGGCGGCTCGCTGCGCGCCGGCGTCACGGAAAATCCGGTGCGGCTGACGCGCTCCGTGCGCGACACGCTGACCAAGGTCACCCTGGGCGGTGTGCCGGCCTATGTCTGGCCGGGGGGCGGCATCACCCTGATGGTCGATATCGCCAAGATGCCGGAGAAATCCTTCGGCTACGTGCCGACGCCCGCGCTGGTGGCGCCCATCGAGTTCACCCTGCGCGCCGAGGACTATGCGGCGCTGGGCGGCTACGCCTCACGCGCCGTCAGCCTCGAGGACGTTCTGGCCAGCCACAAGGTGAAAATCGGATGAGCGCCGTCTCCGCGCGTTTGTCCGACGGTCGGCTGCACCTGCAGCACGGGCCGATCGATCTCATCGTCGAAGCGTTCGGTGCGGCGGACGAGGTCGAGTGCGCTTACGGGCAGGCGGTCGACCGCTTCGGTGACGTCCTCCCCACCCTGGTCAGCGAGTTGCCATCGCTGCGGCGCCCGTTGGGCGATGCCTATCCGCTGTTGCAGGGACCGGTCGCGCGGCGCATGGCCGAGGCGACCTGGCCGCATCGTGCCGTCTACATCACGCCGATGGCCGCGGTCGCGGGCGCGGTGGCCGACGAGATGCTGCAGGCGATGGTCGCCGGCCGAGTGCTCGACAAGGCCTATGTGAACGACGGCGGCGACATTGCGATCCATCTCAGCCCCGGGCATGAACTGCGCGCCGGCATCTTCGCCGAGGCGCTGGACGGCGTGGCGCGACTCACTTTCGACCGGCCGGTGCGCGGCATCGCCACCTCGGGCCGCGGCGGGCGCTCCTTTTCGCTGGGTATCGCCGATAGCGCCACGGTGCTCGCGGCGACGGCGGCAGCAGCCGACGCGGCAGCGACGCTGATCGCCAACGCCGTGACCGCCGATCATCCCTCGATCAAGCGCCGTCCGGCGCGCGGTCTCGATCCCGACAGCGATCTCGGCGATCTGCCGGTGACGGTCGCGGTCGGCGAGCTGCCGCGCGCGCTGGTGCAGCAGGCCTTGGACCGGGGCGTCGCCGAGGCGCGGCGGCTGAGTCTGGCCGGCCTGATCGACAGCGCGGCGATCTCGCTGCGGGGAGAATGGCGCATCGAGGCGGGCGGCACGCCACTTGCTCTGGCGGAGGCGGGATGAGCGATCTGGTGAAAGTGCGTAAATACGTGGCGACGGTCGAGGAGACGCTGCATGACGGCGGCCCCTCGCTGAACCGGCCCGTGACCAAGGCCGTGGTGGGCGGCGTCATCGCCAACCCCTATGCCGGCCGGCATATCGACGACATCCAGCCGATGATGAAGGCGCTGGAGCCGCTGGCGGTCGATCTCACGGAACGCGTAATGAAGGCGCTGGGTGCCAAGGGCTCGGAGCTCGAGGCCTACGGCAAGGGCGCCATCGTCGGCCTGAACGGCGAGCTGGAGCATGCCGCGCTCTGGCATCAGCCCTCGGGCTTTGGCATCCGCCATGCCATGGGAGGCGCCAAGTCGATCGTGCCCTCGACCGTGAAGGTCGCTGCGGCCGGCACGCGCATCGACATTCCGCTGCATCACGTGACGGCCGCCTATGTGCGCAGCCATTTCGACGCCATCGAGTTCTGCGTGCCCGACGGACCCAAGCCCGACGAGATCGTGTTCATCGTCGCGGCCTCGATCGGCGGCCGCCCGCATGCGCGCGTCGGCGGCCTGACGCCCGCGGAGATCAAGCTGGGGGACGGCCAGCGATGAGCGATCCCCAAGTCGATCCACTCACCGCGGCGATCAAGTCGCTCGACGACTACATGGATGCGCTGAACCGCAACGACGAGCCGGCGATCAACAAGGCCTGCAACTTCCCGCATGTGCGGCTGGCCGGCGGCAAGGTGGTCGTGTGGCCGAGCCACGGCGACTACAAGCTGGCCGACTTCCGCGCCCGCGCCGGCGACGGCTGGCACCACAGCCGCTGGGACGAGCGCAGCGCCGTCCATGTCGGCGCGACCAAGGTTCACCTCAAGGTGAGGTTCAGCCGCTGGCGCGAGGACGAGACGCTGATCGGCCGGTTCGAGACGATCTACATCGTGACCCTGCAGGACGGTCACTGGGGCATCCAGGCGCGGTCGAGCTTCGCTGATTGAGGTGGGCCGATTGAGCGCTTGTGAGGTGTATGCCGGGCTCTGTACGCTCGGCTCAGGGAGTGTGAGTTTCGTTATTCTACGAAGGGGGATGTCATGCTGACCCGCTATCGATTGCTTGCCGGCGCTGCCGCGCTCGCCGCTCTGTCGCTCGCCGTTCCGGCCGCCGCCCAGGCACCGGTGAAGATCGGCGAACTCAACAGCTACAAGGTCTTCCCGGCCTTCCTCGAGCCCTACAAGAAGGGCATCGAGCTGGCCGTCGAGGAGGTGAACGCCGCGGGCGGCGTGCTGGGCGGCCGCAAGATCGAGGTGGTCAGCCGCGACGACAACGGCAATCCCGGCGACGCGGTGCGTGTCGCAGAGGAGCTTTTGAGTCGCGAGGGCGCGGCCTTCCTGATCGGCACCTTTCCGTCGAACGTCGGTCTCGCCGTCGCCGACTTCGCCAAGCAGCGAAAGGTGCTGTTCATCGCGGCCGAGCCGCTCACCGACAAGATCGTGTGGGACGCCGGCAACCCCTACACGTTCCGCCTGCGTACCTCGACCTACATGCAGACGGCGATGCTGATCCCCGACGCAGCCAAGCTCAAGAAGAAGCGCTGGGCGATCGTCTATCCGAACTACGAGTACGGCCAGTCGGCGACGGCGGCGTTCAAGAAGCTCCTGAAGGAGAAACAGCCCGACGTCGAGTTCGTGGTCGAGCAGGCGCCGCCGCTGGGCAAGATCGACGCCGGCGCGGTGGCGCAGGCGCTGGCAGACGCGAAGCCGGACGCCATCTTCTCCTCGCTGTTCGGTGCCGACCTCGCCAAGTTCGTGCGCGAGGGCCAGACCCGCGGCCTGTTCAAGGGCGTCGAGGTCTTCAACCTGCTCGCCGGCGAGCCCGAGTATCTCGATCCGCTGAAGGAGGAGGCGCCCGACGGCTGGTATGTCACCGGCTATCCCTGGAGCGAGATCAAGACGCCGGAGCACACCAAGTTCCTCAATGCCTACCAGGCGAAGTTCAAGGACTATCCGCGGCTTGGTTCGGTGGTCGGCTATGCGACGGTCATGTCGGCCGTCGAGGCGATCAAGAAGGCGGGCTCGCTCGACCAGGACAAGCTGCTGGCCGCGATGAAGGGCCTCAACCTCATCACGCCGTTCGGCATGGTCACCTACCGGCCGATCGACCATCAGTCGACCATGGGCGCCTATGTGGGCAAGCTGGCGCTGAAGG
>CAYRBQ010000284.1:0-5538 GCA_964422305.1 uncultured Reyranella sp.
CGTGCGCGGGCTGGCGCGGTAGATCTCGTCGGCCATCAGGAGCTGGGCGAAGACCGGGCCCTGAAGGAAGCGGAAGGAGCGGCGACCGCCGTCGCTCTCCTCGAGCACCTCGGAGCCTAGGATGTCGGCCGGCATCAGGTCGGGTGTGAACTGGATGCGCTTAGCATCCATGCCCAGCACGACGCCCAGCGTATCGACCAGCTTGGTCTTGGCGAGGCCGGGCACGCCGATCAGCAGCAGATGGCCTCCCGAGAGGAGTGCAACCAGCGTTTGATCGATCACGTCCTGCTGGCCATAAATGACCTTGCCGATGGACGCGCGAGCCGCTCGAAGCTGTCCGCCGAGGCGCTCGATGTCGGCCAGGGCCGCCTGGGCGTCGGCGTCGGTAGCAGTGGATGTGTCGGGGGCCACCAGGGCGCTCCTGTGTCGGGGAAATATGATTGAGGGAAGCCCAGAATTGAGGCCGGAACAAGGGCATGACGGTTGACGAAATTGTGCGGCGGATCGGGGAGCGCAGCAGGCGTTTGGCATCCGGATTGCCCGTTCCTCAGCCACCTCTCGGCAGCGACTTTTCGTTGAACGGGATCGTCTCGGCACCAGAGACGTGGCGGCCGGCCGCGGTGCTGGTGCCGCTGGTGCGGCGCGAGCCGGGACTCACCGTCCTGCTGACCCAGCGAACGGAGGACATGCCAAGCCATGCCGGCCAGATCGCCTTTCCGGGCGGCCGCCAGCAGGCCGAAGACGCCGATGCGATCGCCACCGCCTTGCGCGAAACCGAGGAAGAAGTGGGTCTCGGGCGCGAATTCGTCGAGGTGATCGGGCCCGTCGACCATTACCGGACGGGAACCGGCTACGAGATCACGCCGATCGTCGGCATCGTGTCCCCCGGATTCATCACCCGTGCAGATCCGCGTGAGGTCGCGGATGTGTTCGAGGTGCCGCTGGAGCACTTTCTCGACGAACGCAACCACCGCATCGACAGTCGGGTCTGGCAGGGCCGAGAGAGGCGCTACTATGCGATGCCCTACGGCGAACGCTACATCTGGGGCGCCACCGCCGGTATGCTGAAAAACCTGCACTTCGTCTTGACCGCCGCCGGCTGACGCCGGACGGGAGCCCGCATGCGCATCGTCCTACTGGTCCTCGCCCTGGTGCTGGCGCCCACGGCCGCCTTCTTCCTCTGGGCGTGGGGGGTGAAGATCAAGCAGGAGCGCAGGATCGCCGGCACGCTGCCGTCGTGGCAGGACCTGCCGATGACGTGGCTCGGCATCGCGGGCTTCGCCTGCGCCATCGTGGGCTTCATCGTCATGTTCTTCACCCAGAACCAGGGCTACGGCGGGCTCTTCGCGTCATGAAGCCGTCCGGCCGTCTGACTGTCGTGCCCTGGGCGAAGGACGCGGCGGCGCACACGCTGTTCGATGTGCTGGGCGCTGCCGGCATCGTTGCACGCTTCGTCGGCGGTTCGGTGCGCAACGCCGTGCTCGACCGTGTGATCGACGATCACGATGTGGCGGTGACTGCGACGCCGGAGACGGTGATGCGCACGCTGGAGGGGGCGGGCCTCAAGGTCGTGCCGACCGGGTTGAAGCATGGCACGGTGACGGCGGTCGTCTCGGGCCGGCCTTTCGAGCTCACCACCTTGCGCCGCGACGTCGAGACCGACGGCCGTCGCGCCGTCGTGGCCTTCACCGACGACTGGCTGGAGGATGCTGGCCGCCGCGACTTCACCTTCAACGCGATGTACGCCGATCTCGACGGCACGCTCTACGACCCGTTCGATGGCTGCCGGGACCTTGCCGCCGCGCGCGTGCGTTTCATTGGCGATGCCGACACGCGCATCGCCGAGGATCGGCTGCGCGTGCTGCGCTTCTTCCGCTTCCATGCCTGGTATGGCCGGCCGCCGTTCGATGCGGCGGGGTTCGACGCCTGCCGCAGAAATGCCGGCACGCTGCGCGGCCTCTCGGGCGAGCGGGTGCGCAAGGAGCTGCTGCGCCTGCTTCAGGCGCCCGCGCCCGCCGATACGATCGCCGCTATGGTCGAGGCGGCAATCCTGGACCAATGGCTGCCTGAATGCGTCGGTGCGGCGCGCCTGCGCGAGCTGATCTCGCGCGAGGACAGGCCCGATGCATTGCGTCGCCTCGCCTCGATCCTGCCGCCGGGTGCCGATGCCACGGCAATCGGCAAGCGCCTGAAGCTCTCGACGCAGGAAGCGCTCCGGCTCGAGGTGATGCTGGCGCCGGAGCCCGCGATCGACGTGGCGGCCGGGCCGAAGGCGTGGCGTGCGCAGATCTATGAGCTCGGCAATGGCCTCTACGCCGATCGCCTGCTGCTCGCGACGACAACGGCCGGCGATTGGAAGGCAGCGCTGGCGACGGCGCGAGGCTGGACTCCGCCCGAGCTGCCGGTGAGCGGCGGCGATGCGCTGAAGCTCGGCCTCAAGCCCGGCCCCAAGGTGGGCGCGCTGATCGAGGAGGTCGAGCGCTGGTGGATCGACGGCGACTTCGCCGCCGACCGCGCAGCCTGCCTCGCCGAGCTCGAACGACGCGTGAAGGCGCCGTGACACGTCCCGGTCTCTCCTTCGTGCTGTGGCTGGCGATCGCGGCCGTCGTCGTGCTGAACGACCTGGTCGGCGATACCTGGATCGCCGCCACGCTCTCGATGCGGGCGGTCGAGTGGTACAAGGTGCTTGTGCCGATTCCCTATGTCGCGCTGATGGCGATCATCCACGCGCGCCGGACCGCGGGGCCGAAATGGTTGGAAGGCGCGCTCGTCGCCTCGCTCCTTTGGCCGACCTCGACGGTGCTGGTGGACTTCCTCTACATGCGGCTCACCTACGGGTCCGACGCCGCGGCGTTCCTCGACCGGTTCGGCGTGTCGTGGGGCGCCCCCTACCCGTTGCTGGCGCTCGTGCTGTTCGTCGCGCCGCTGGTCGCCGGCAAGGTCTTCGCACGCCGTTAGGGCCAGCGCACCTCGGGCGGCAGCGACATCAGGATCGCCTCGACATTGCCGCCGGTCATCAGGCCGAACTTGGTGCCGCGATCGTGCAGCAGGTTGAACTCGACGTAGCGGCCGCGGCGCGCGAGCTGATGGGCGCGGTCGGCGTCGGTCCACGGTTCGTTCATATGGCGCCGGACCAGTCTCGGATAGATGTCGAGGAAGGCTTCGCCGACGCCACGCGTGAAGGCGAAGTCGCGGTCGTGGCTGCCGCTGTCGAGATAGTCGTAGAAGATGCCACCGACGCCGCGCGGCTCGCCGCGATGGGGCAGGAAGAAGTACTCGTCGCACCATTCCTTGAAGCGCGGATAATACGAGGCATCGGCCACGTCGCAGGCGCCCCGCAGCGTGGCGTGGAAATCCTTCGTGTCGGGCTCGTGCGGCACCATCGGTGTCAGGTCGGCACCGCCGCCGAACCAGGCGCGCGTCGTCACGATGTAGCGGGTGTTCATGTGCACCGCCGGCACTTTGGGCGACTGCATATGGGCGACCAGCGAGATGCCGGCGGCGAAGAAGCGCGGATCCTGCGCCGCACCCGGAATCTGGCCGCGGAACTCCGGGCTGAACTCGCCGAACACCGTCGAGACGTTGACGCCGACCTTCTCGAACACTCGGCCGCGCATGATCGCCATCGTGCCGCCGCCGCGATCCTCGCCGTCCGCACCCTTGTCGCGCTGCCAGGTCTTGCGCTCGAACCGGCCGGCGGGCTTCGTACTCTGCAACTCGTCCTCGATCTTCTCGAACTCGGCGCAGATCCGGTCGCGCAACCCCTCGAACCAGGTCCGCGCCTCTTGTTTGCGCTTGGTGACCGTCGCGTCGTCGGGGAGCGGGCTCGGCCCGTTGGGGCCGGTCGCGGTGCGGGCGGGCTTGGTAGTCATGAAAGCGTGTCGAATCCCGAGGTCTGGCGAAGCGCCTCGCTCAATACCATCGCCGCTGCCAGGGCGACATTGAGTGACCGTGCGCCGGATTGCAGCGGGATGCGGACCCGGAGATCGGTGGCGGCATGGACCTCGGCCGGCACGCCGGCACTTTCGCGGCCCATCAACAGGATATCGTCGGGCCGGAAATGCGCTTCCGGGAGCCGGACGGCGCCGGCCGTGGTCAGCAGGACCAGCCGGCCCGGGGCTCGGTTCCGGCAAAAGGCCGCCCAGGAGGCATGTCGGACGATCCGGGCGAGGTCGTAATAGTCCATGGCGACCCGGCGGATTCGCTTGTCGTCCACCGGGAAGCCGCAGGGCTCGATGACGTCGAGGGGCAGGCCGAGGCCCGCGGATAGGCGGACGAACGCCCCCAGATTCTGGGGGATGTCGGGCTCGAAGAGGGCCAGTCGCATGGTCTTTTCCATCTCCGTCCGCGCCGCGAAAGCGTCCGCCGGCCTTGTCCGTGCGGCACGCTGTCACAGAATGCCGCCCAACGGGCCTGCGACCAACAGAGCCTTGAAACAAAAGGGGCTTTCCCGGCTATATACCCGCCATCTCCTCGGGGGGACGGAAGAGAGTAATCAATGGCTTCTTCAAGCATCCCGGCCAGCGGGCACGGCGATCCGACTCGGCGCGACTTCCTCATGGTCGCCACGGGCGCCCTCGCCGGCGTCGGTGCCGTGGCCACCGCGTGGCCGTTCATCAACAACCTCAATCCCGCTGCGGATACGCTGGCGCTGTCCACCATCGAGGTGAACGTGCAACCAATTCAGGTCGGCCAAGCCGTCACCGTGAAGTGGCGCGGCAAGCCCGTCTTCATCCGGCATCGCACGCCGGAGGAGATCAAGGAGGCCGAGGCCGTGCCGATGTCGGCGCTGCCCGACCCGGAGAGCGACAACAAGCGCGTCACCGACAGCGCCAAGAAGGTCCGCCCCGAGTGGCTGATCATGATCGGCGTCTGCACCCACCTCGGCTGCGTGCCGCTCGGCAACAAGCCCGGCGACCCGAAGGGCGAGTACGGTGGCTGGTTCTGCCCCTGCCACGGCTCGAGCTACGACACTTCGGGGCGCATCCGTAAGGGACCGGCGCCGAAGAACCTCGAGGTTCCCGAGTACCTGTTCTCTACCGACAGCCTCGTTCGCATCGGCTGATCGTCGTCGATCGCCCCAGGAGTTCCAGAATGGCCTCGTCTCACGGCACGCCGCCGGTCTTCAACAACAAGGTGATCGCCTGGATCGATCACCGCCTGCCGATCTTCTCGTATATCGAGAAGGAGTATCACACCTTCCCGACGCCCCGGAATTTCAACTACTTCTGGAATTTCGGTGCGATCGCCACGGTGATGCTGGTCCTCATGATCGCGACGGGCGTCGTGCTGGCGACCAACTACACGCCGCACGTGCTGATGGCCTTCGACTCCGTTGAGCGTATCGACCGCGACGTGCCGCAGGGCTGGCTGATCCGCGACCTGCACATGAACGGCGCGTCGTTCTTCTTCATCGCCGTCTACATCCACATCTTCCGCGGCATGTACTACGGCTCCTACAAGGCGCCGCGCGAGCTGCTGTGGATGCTCGGCGTGGTGATCCTGCTGCTGATGATGGCGACGGCCTTCATGGGCTAC
>CAYRBQ010000285.1:0-5508 GCA_964422305.1 uncultured Reyranella sp.
GTCAGCCGCTCGATCGGCCGCACCAGGTCGATCGGCACGACCAGCCAGCCGACCCGCCAGCCGGTCATGGAGAAGTACTTGGAGAAGCTGTTCACCACGATGGCGCTCTCGGAGACCTCGACCGCCGACGTCGTGTCGCCCTCGTAGACGATGCCGTGATAGATCTCGTCGGACACCAGCCGCACGCCGTTCCTGTCGCACCAGTTGGCGAGCGCCGTGAGCTCGTCGCGATGGACCATCGTGCCCGTGGGGTTGGACGGACTCGCCACGATCAGCCCGTCGATGCGGCCCGCCTTCTCCAGCGCCGCCACCGTCGGCTGGAACCGGTCGGCCGCCGAGGTCGGCAGGTCGACGACCTCGAGATTGAGAGCGGCCAGGATGTTGCGATAGGCCGGATAGCCCGGCGCGGCGAGCGCGACGCGGTCGCCGGCGTCGAAGCTCGCCAGGAAAGCCAGAGGAAAGCCGCCCGAGGAGCCGGTGGTCACGATCACGCGTTCGGCCGGAACCTCGGCGCCGTAGTTCTCGCGATAGTGCCGCGCGATGCGCTCGCGCAGTGCCGGCATGCCGAGTGCGGCGACGTAGCCCAGGCGGTCGGCGTCGAGCGCCGCATGCGCGGCGGCCAGGGCCGCCTTCGGCGCCGGCGTGCTGGGCTGTCCGACCTCGAGATGGACGACGGTGTCGCCGGCGGCCTCCTTCTCGGCCGCCGCCGCCATCACGTCCATGACGATGAACGGATCGACGCCGCTGGCGCGGCGCGAGAGCTTGCCCGACACGTCGCCCTATTCGACGGCGACGACGGCGAGGCCGGCGCCCGCGGGATCGGCGCCGACCCGGCAGCTCGTCGCGCTGCCGCGCAGGCCCGACGGGCAGGCGATGGCGTTCACGAAGCCGCCCTGCGCCCGGCGGTTGGCCAGCACGCTGCCGAGCGGCCGGCTGTTGTCGAGCACCTCGCGCGCGACATAGCCCAGCGCCTGCGCCGCGGTCGGCAGGCCGCCGCCCGCTCCGGCGAAGGTGAATTCGCCGTTGCTCGGATTGCCGATCACCAGCGGGCTCACCGATGCCGCTGCCGGAGTGGGCGCACCGAGCAGGATGCCACTGCCCGGCACGACGACGCGCGCACCCAGGAGCTGGCCCATCGAAAGCGCGCAAGCCGCCGCACCGCCATTGGTGTCCGCCGCCGCAAAGCCCGCGAACCCGCCGGAGTCGGTGGGCGTGCCGCCGGCCGGCTGCTGGCCCTTCCATCCCGAGAGCGCCGCAGCGCCCGCCGCCGGCGCGGGCGCGGTGTAGACACGACTGCGGTAGTGCGTCTCGGTGAGCGGCGCGCCGGCTTGCGGAACCGTGCCGCGCAGCGTCTCGAACGGCAGGCTGCCGCCGGCCATCGAAACCTGCTCGGTGAAGGTGCGCGCGAAGGCGCCCTGGAAGAACTCGGCGCCGCCGCGCTGGCGGATCGCACCGAGAGTCGCGGCGAGGTCCGCCTGGACGAGGTTCGTGCCTTCCGTCGCGTTGCCGAAGATGCGGCGGGCCTCGCTGTCGGCGCCGATCAGCGCGCCGCCGGCCTGGAGATCGCGCGACAGCGCGCGCGACACCGGCACGCCGAACCGCGCCATGCGCTCGCCCGGCGAGACCGCCTGCTCCCAACGCAGGCTGCCGTGGCGGACATGCATCAGGGTGATCGCGCGGACACCGGACGGCACCGAGAATGCCTGTCCCCTGATCGCCCCCGGCGCGGCGACCGGCGCGAAAACGAATGCCTCGGCCTTCTTGGTCTTGTCGTTGTGGACGATGCAGGCACCGGAGGCACCGAGCGACGCCGCCGAGGGCAGTGTCACCGCGAGTGCAAAATACATGGCCACGGCGGCATCGGCGGCATTGCCGCCGCCCAGGAGGACGTCGCGGCCGACTTCGGCAGCACGCCCCTCGTCGGCGGTGGTGGCGGCGAAGGCGGCGCCCCGCGTCACCTTGGACAGTCCACGCACATTGGCGGTCAGGCCGGCCGGGTTCTCCGCATTCTCGGCGCGGTCGCGCGCCCGGTCCGTCTCACTAATGCCACAACCCGTCAGCAAGAAGGCGCCGACCAGAGCGGTGGAGCACAATTGACGCGGCCGCCGCTCGTTCCTAGCCTGCCGAAGACCCGTGCCGACCGTGTTCAAACGCATCACCACCCTCATCTGTCTAGCGCTGCTGGCGCTGGCGCCGTTTCGTGCCGCGACGGCGCAGCAAGGTCAACGCCTCAATCTGATCCGCGACGCCGAGATCGAAAGCACCGTCCGCACCTTCACGATCCCGATCTGGAAGGCAGCCGGCCTCGACCCCAACGGCGTCGAGATCATGCTCGTCCAGGACGGCTCCCTCAACGCCTTCGTGGCCGGCGGACAGCGCATCTTCATCAATACCGGCCTGATCATGCGCACCGAGCGGCCGAACCAGCTCATCGGCGTGATGGCCCATGAAAGCGGCCATATCGCCGGCGGCCATCTCGCACGCATGCACGAGGAGCTGCGCAGCCTCTCCACCCTGCAGATCCTCGAGACGCTTCTTGCCGGCGGCGCCATGGCGGGCGGCGTGGTGGGCGGCGGTGGCGGTGGCGGCGCGGCGGGCCACGGCGGCGGCACCGGGCGCCCGATGGCGCCGGGCTCGCTGATGTCGTTCCTCAAGTACACACAGACCCAGGAAAGCGCGGCCGACCAGGCCGCCATGAGCTATCTGCAGCGCACCGGCCAGTCGCCAAAGGGCACGATCGAGTTCCTGCGCTACATGCAGCGCGAGGAGAAGCTTGCGATCAACCGTCGCGATCCCTACCTGACCACGCACCCGCTGACGCCCGAGCGCATCGCGGCGTTCGAGGAGGCCGCCTCCCGGTCGCCTTACAAGGATACGCCCGACACGCCACAGTTCCTGATGCTGCATCAGCGCATGGTGGCGAAACTCTACGGCTTCATCGCACCCGATGCCGCGATGCAGCGCTACAGCGAGGCCGACCGGTCGGTGCCGGCACGATATGCGCGCGCCATCGCGCTCTACCGCAAAGGCAACCTCGGCTCCGCGCTGCTGACGATCGATGGGCTCCTGAAGGAATTCCCCAACGACCCCTACTTTCACGAGGTGCGCGGCCAGATGCTCTACGAGAATGGCCGCGCCGCCGAGTCGATTCCCTCCTATCGCAAGGCCGTGCAGCTCGCGCCGTCCGCCGCCATCATCAAGATCGACCTCGCGCGCGCCCTGCTTGACGTCAACAGCCCCGACAACGACCGCGAGGCCGTGCGCAACCTCGAGCTCGCCATGCAGCAGGAGTCGGGCAGCTTCGAGCTGTGGCGCCTCATGGCGGCGGGCTATTCGAAGCTCAACAATCCCGGCATGACCTCCCTCGCCCGCGCCGAGATGGCGGCGTTGCGCGGCCAGCGCAGCGAGGCGCAGACCCATGCCGACGCGGCAGCGCGCCAGCTCCAGGCCGGTACCCCGGCGTGGCAGCGCGCGCAGGATCTCAAGGCGTACATCAACAGCCGGCCTCGCAAGTAACCGGCCCGGAGAAAAGCAATGCGCTCGCTTCTACTGGCTCTCACGCTCGGCCTGATCGTGGTCGGCGCCCTCGTGGCAAGCCGGACCAGCTTCCCGGAACGCATCGTCTCGCCCGACACCAGCGCGGGAACCGAGGTGCCGGCCGATGTCGCCAAGAGCATCCGCGCCTACCTGATGGCCAACCCCGAGGTGCTGGTCGAGGCGATGCAGGAGCTCGAGCGCAAGCAGGACACCCAGCGCGACGCCGTCGCCCAGAAGGCGATCGTGCAGCAGGAAGCCGAGCTGTTCCGCGACGCCGACAGCCCGACCGGCGGCAATCCGGCGGGTGATGTCACCATCGTCGAGTTCAACGACTATCAGTGCCCCTACTGCAAGCGCGCCCACCAGGCGATGAAGTCGGTGGTCGGCGCCGACGGCAAGATCAAGGTGATCTACAAGGACCTGCCGATCCTCGGCGAACCGTCGCGCATCGCTTCGCTGGCCGCGCTGGCGTCGGTCAAGCAGGGCAAGCACCAGGCGATGCACAACGCGCTCATGGAATTCAGCGGCAAGCTCGACCGCGAGAAGATCCTCGAGATCGCAGCGTCGGTGGGCCTCGACGTGGCCCAGCTCCAGAAGGACATGGAAGACGCCAGGCTGCGCCAGATCATCGACCGCAACATGGCGCTGGCGGGCGCGCTGGGCGTGCGCGGCACGCCGGCCTTCGTGATCGGCAAGCAGTTCGTGCCGGGCGCGGTGGATGCCGCTTCGCTGAAGCAGCTCATCGCCGACGCACGCAAGGGCAGCTAGCTCGATAGTCAGCGCACCAACGTCGCCACGAGGCCGAGCGCACTCACGAGATCGGCCCCGGGCTTCAGCAGATAGTCGAGCTTCTCGAAGCCGAGGGCCGGCTGCGGCTTTGCCTCGATGGTGAGCGTACCGCCCTGCTCGACGAAGCGGGCGATCGTATCTTGCAGCTTGCTCATATCGTGGGTGATCAACACATCGGGCGGCTGGTAGCGCCGGATCTCCGCGGCCAGTGCGGCCCGCTCGGCCGGCATCGTCTGGCCACCGAAGGTAGCCTTCGCCTGCAGGGCACGTTGCAGCAGGCTCTTGTCCGCGACCACGAGCTTGGCGGACGCCAACGCCGCCTTCGTGCCCAGCAGGGCGAAGATGTCGGTCTCGTCGATCGCCCGCCAGAATTCCTCGTCGGCATCGACGACGCTCGCGGCCAGCGAAAGTTCCGCGAGCCCCGGGGCGCTCAGGGCGCAGTCCTGGACCCTGAACTGCCGGCGGGCATGGTCGTCGACCGTGTCGCACGAGAAGCCCAGGCGCACTTCCTTGAGATTCATCGCCTGCAGCACCATCATCGTGCCCAGCGCCTCGACGCTGCGCAGCGACGGCGCCAGGACGAATCCCTCGACCGTGGTGCGCGAGCGGCTGACATCGGCGCTCTCCCGTGTGGTCTCGCTCGCGACGCTGCCGAGCGAGACCCCGTAGCGGCCGAGCAGGTCGCCGCCGAAACCCGACAGCCGCGCCTTGGCGACCGGCACGCGACCGATGGGCGTGCCCGGTTCCCAGTCGAGCGACGAGGCGATCCTGATCGGGCGGCGCAGATCGACGTCCGCCGCCGCGACCTCCGCAACCGACAGCGTCGCGGCGCGGGCGTTGGCGGCTCTCGTCTCGAAGCCCTTCACCTCCAGCGACTTCATCAGGCCGTGCTCGTAGCCATCGAGGACGATCGTCGCGGCCGAATAGACCGTGCCGTCGAAGGTCTGGTGGGCGACCGTGCCCTGTTCGAGACGTCCGACGGTGAGCGCGCCCAACAGCCGCGCGATCATTGCCTCGCTGCGATGAGGTCCCTCGTAGACCGCATCGTAGCGTGGCAGGTCGACGCCGGTGGCCGTCAGTTCGCCGATCGTCCAGGAACCGCCCACATCGGGCTGGGCGAGGCGGAAGTCGCGCATGTGCAGACGCGCCACGTGAAGCGGGTCGCCCCAGCTCAGCCCGGCG